>NZ_AP019773.1:1305000-1588683 GCF_009936175.1 Bartonella quintana
CGCATGCACACAGGCGTTGATTGGGTTGCACCAAAAGGATCACCCATTATTGCGATCGGAGATGGTGTTGTCATAAAAATGGGTGTAGCTGGCGGCTATGGAAACCATACAGAAATTCAGCATACCAATGGCTATGTCAGCAGTTATTCACACCAAAGTCGCTATGCACCAGACATCAAACCGGGCGTTAAAGTACGACAAGGGCAAATCATTGGATATGTCGGATCAACAGGAATGGCAACCGGTCCCCATTGTCATTTTGAAATTATTGTCAATGGTGTAAAAGTTGACCCCATGCGCATCCGTTTGCCTAACAGTAAGACTTTAACCAATCAAGACTTGCAAACATTCCTACGCGAAAAATACAATATTGATTCGTTGATAAATAGCCCAGTAACACCATCCGAAAATACTTCTTAAACCGCACAATATAACCTAAAGAGGTTTCTTTCTTTGAATTTTTTAACAAAAATAAACACCGTAAAAAATCTTCCATAGCAAAAGCGAAAACAATGAAGCCTTTGCTTACCATTTTTTCAAACTCTACGAAAATCTCATATCAGTGATGAGGTCTCCTATTGATTTTCTGCTCTTTGAAGCTATCGCAGCAAAGTAACAAAACTTTGGTGAGAAGCTTCCTCTCTAGAGGCTAACATGTTCTGGAATAGAAATACGTCCTGAAATGCGTGAGATAATTCGGATGAAGTTGCCGATGACCTTTTGTAGAGGGAGGAGGGAAAAATAGCTCCTGTTGTGGATGTGGTCGAAAAGCACTGTTCCTGTCAAAACATCTTTTTGAAGGCATCAACAGCAAGAGAAGCCGCTTGTTCAGCATGAATATTTTGTAACTGTATTTCTTTAGAGATCGCTTCAATATAAAGTGTATGGAGAGGGACGAGCGCCGCAAGACGTTGACCATTCACAACAAAATCGCCTGTTTGCGCTGTTAAATTTTTGATGATTCCATCGAAAGAAGTTCATATAATGGGGTGAATTAAGAAAGAACGCATCAGCAAATTTTTAAAGTGAGCACTGCATGAACATTCACTCATAATGGGCATGACACTCAAAACACATCCACGGAGACTCAAAGAAGCAATCATGCCCCCTCTTCTCCCCAAAAGAAAAAGAGAAAAAAACACAAAAAGGCTGGCAATTTTTTAAAATCAAGCAGATGCTTCTTTTGAATCATTGGTACTTAATTTCGGCAAAGGAATCAAAATCTTTGTGCCACCCAACGCAGAAGTTTCAAAAATTGGTTTCTCACCAAATTGCATACAAAGCTGTTCAACAACCACCCGACCAAGACCTGTTTTTTGTTCTGAAGTTTGGTGCTTCATGCCCACACCATTATCTTCCACAATCAGCATCAGTTGTCCATCTTCCTGAGGACCAAATGAGATATAAATATGACCAGAGCGCTTATCAGGAAAGGCGTGTTTTAAGGAATTTGTCAGCAATTCACCAAGAATAATTCCGAGTGTTGTTGCATCTCTTGAAGACAACCGACATTCTTTAAAGGAAGTATGAATGGTGATATTTTCGCGCAATTCAAAAGGCACTGCTAATTCAACATCATGCACCACAGAACTGAGAAATTCTGCCAATAAAGTTGTTTCCATATCATCACTCAAACGCAAACGGCGATGCGCCGTGGATATTGTCTGGATACGGTCCCGTGCAGCCCCAAGAACAGAACGCACTTCTTCATTTGTGCTTCGATTTAATTGTACACCAAGCAAAGAAGAGACTGTACCAAGAGAATTGCCAATGCGATGGCTGGCATCTTGCAACAACATTTCAACACGTTGCCGTTCTTTCTCGGCATGATTGCGTGCTTTTTCCAATTCCTGTGTGCGTTCTTTCACACGTGCTTCAAGGGCTATATTCTCACTATGAAGTAACAATTGATACATTTTTAAGGAGCGTACATCACGGTGAAAACGATTAATGACAAAATAAGCCGAAACAAAAGTACTTACGACAGAAACAATAGCCGCCAATGTTAAAGCAGCCCGCATAAGTGCGATGTTCTCGCGCTGTTTTTGCCGCACCACATCATCTCCATTAATAAAGCTTGTCATCAACTGGGCTAAACGCGCCACTTGAATCTTTGGAATTTCAGAGGAGAAAGAGGGTTGGGAAGATTGATCAGGAAGTGCATCAAGAGCAAGCATATGGTCATTCATAAAAGCTTTGCGTGCTTCGACCTCTTTTTTAAAAGCATTAAACCATTCATACCATTGCGGATGTGCGTAAACAATAAGTTCCGTATACTTGAGAATATCATCAAGACTACGAACAGCATTTTCAAAGCGCGCTCTGTCTTCCGCCTTGCGGGTTTTTGCATAGCTACGATCAGCGACAGCCATATCGATCAAACTAATGAGCACTAAATCAGCCTGTTCGCGCAATTCTGAGCTCGTATTCAACTGTGCAACTTCGCGATCAACGGCGTTTGAGAGCAGTATAATAAAGGTGGAAGCCAAAAGGGCCATAACAAGAGAAACAATAATCGCGACCCAACGCCAACGTGATATTGTTGAATCAGAAGAGGATATTTTAGGAAGCAAATTTGTCTTTGTTGTCATAAAATTTCCATTGGCGAACCTGAAAATCGTCATTTTTCAGCACAAAAGAAGACTCCCTTACGGTGTCATAGTGCAAAAAGCCCGATGGATACTTTCATACAAGCTTCCCTTATTTCCCCTAAAGATCACGCCAAACACTATGCATTCCTTAGATGCTGACTTTACTCTAATAGCTATAAAGGGAATAAAAAAAACAAGGCTTTTAACCATAATTATTATGCTTTTTTAGCCATTAAATGAACATAATGTACTTTTGGCCGAATAAGAATCGGGCCCATAATCAGATTCACCTATCCACTTTGAGAAGTTCTTGTAAGCGATTCCGCGCTCGACTAACACGGCTTTTAATCGTTCCAATAGCACAGCCACAAATAGCTGCAGCATCTTCATAGGAAAAACCAGATGCACCAATGAGAATAATGGCTTCTCTTTGATCAGCAGAGAGCATATTTAAGGCTTTTTTAAAATCCTGCAAATCAAGCGATCCATATTGAGCAGGATGAATAGCCACACTTTCGATAAACACACCATCGCTGTCTTGAACTTCTCTTCCCCGTTTGCGCATTTGACTGTAAAATTCATTGCGCAAAATCGTAAAAAGCCAAGCTTTGAGATTGCTTCCCATTTCAAAACTATCCTGCTTGGCCCATGCTTTCATAAGAGTGTCTTGGACCAAATCTTCGGCTTTATCGTGCTTGCTACTCAAAGAAATAGCAAAAGCTCGCAGAGCTGGTAGAACCAAAAGGAGTTCCTGCTTAAAGTCTTTTACGCCCTCCATCATAAAAGGATTCAAACCTTTTCTGCATTGTTTAAGCCAAATCGTTCTGCTTGCTCCAACCTCTCCAAAAGCTCGAGCAAACGTGCAGGCAGTGCTTCTTCCTGAATTTCCAAATAAAACTGGCGTAATTTCCGTGCTATTTCGCTATTGACCCCGAGAAGATCATCTCCAAATGTAAAGTGATTGGTGAGATTTTTTTCATCACAGTCGTTCATTTTTTGTCCCCCTAATCCATATAATATCACTAGCAGCTAGAACAATTTTTCGCCTTATAGTTGTAAATATGGTTGTATGTAAAAAGTTCCATACGAACAGAGGAACTTTTTCCTCTGTTGAGGATTTCAATCAACAAAATGCTTCAAAGGTCAAAGGAGTTATAAATCATGTCATTATCAACGCGCATCGCACCGCATCTCCCCTATCTTCGACGTTTTGCCCGATCTGTCACAGGCAGCCAATCATCTGGTGATGCTTATGTATCAGCAATGTTGGAAGCACTGATTGCTGATATTTCTATTTTTCCAAGAGCATCTAGTGACCGCATCGGCACCTATTGGCTTTTTTGCCACCTTTTTGACCAAACAACGCCTAATATACCCGAGCCACTGCCACAGTTTGGTCTTGAACAAAAGACCAGTGCAAAATTATCGTATCTTACACCACGTGCACGCCAAGCATTTTTGTTGATTGCCGTTGAAGGATTTAATGAACAAGAAGCCTGCGAAATCATGAATCTTGATGCGAGGGATTTCCGTAAGCTTCTCAATCAAGCATCGATTGATATTTCTCAACAAATTGCCACACAGGTTATGATTATTGAGGATGAGCCTCTTATTGCGATGGATATTGAGCAAATGGTCGAAAGCTTAGGACATCAAGTTGTAGGGATAGCACGAACCCGTAAAGAAGCTGTCGTAATGTATCATCAAAAAAAGCCACGGTTGATTTTAGCTGATATTCAATTGGCTGATAACAGTTCGGGTATTGATGCGGTCAATGACATTTTGCAAAATGACCGTATACCGGTGATTTTTATTACCGCGTTTCCTGAAAGATTACTGACCGGAGAGCGTCCAGAACCAACTTTTTTAGTTACCAAACCTTTTAATCCCGATATGGTGAAAGCGCTTATTTCACAGGCTTTATTTTTTAAAGAGAATGCGTCCAAAGCTGCTTAGAACAGGGTAACATGCTGATCATGATCGTTACGCCTCTTCCAACGCCACCCATGGATAAATCCCATTTGAGCGCTCTGATGCAAGCGATCCGTAGCGCTGATATTTGTGTTTTATACCAGACAACGAATCTGGTCTATTTATGGGCTGAAAATCTTCCCAAGCATCTGCACAGTAAATGGCGAGTGGGATGTCGTGACAGTGATTTTTTTTCGCTCGATCTTGCGGACAATATGGAAACAATCAAATTGCAGGTTTTAGCCACAGGAAAAATGCAAACCATTGAAGCACGGTTTGAGGATATGGCCAAACAAGTGATTTGGTATAAATTTTCTATTGATTGCCACTGCAACGATAACGGAGAAATTGTTGGTATCATCACCACTGGAGTTGATATTTCAGGATTACGCCGACGTGAACAAGTGCTAAAAATCCTCCTTCGTGAAGTCAGCCACCGTTCTAAAAATCTTCTGGCCATCATTCAAAGTATTGCCAGCCAAACCGCACGCTATACTGAATCGCTTCAGGTTTTCTTACGCAAATTTCAAGGACGGCTCCATTCTCTTTCACATTCTCAAGATCTGATTACTGCTTCTGATTGGCGTGGTGCCCAATTTCGTGAATTGGTTCATTCGCAAGCTTTGGGCTATTTGATAAAAGAAACAGAACGTTTTTCACTTGAAGGCGTGGATCCTTATCTGTTTCCGAATGCCGCTTTGCATATTGGTTTGGCTTTTCATGAACTCATTGTCAATTCTCTTTCTTTTGGGGCCTTATCACAAGAAAAGGGAAGTGTCTGTGTGCGTTGTGAATTGCACACGAACATAAATGGAACAACACAACTCCTTATCACTTGGAATGAAAATTTTGCAGCAGGAACCATTCTCTCTAACGAAAATAAAGCCTGTTTTGGCAGTGCTGTCCTAGAAAAGATTGTCCCTGTTTCTGTCAATGGTTCAGCTTCCTTAAACTTAACAGAAGAAGGGATTGTTTATTGCCTGTATGTTCCTGACAATTACTTTGACATCTTTTTTTAAAAAAGCGTTTAAAACACTTTAGAACGAAAAAGCAAAATAGCCCCCCAGCAGAGTTCTCTCACAGCCACCGTTGTCCTGTACAAAGACATTTTCTCCCCACAATCAGCCTCTTGGACTTCGCCTCTAGAAGCTAACCCCCTGAAACGCATCCTCTATAACTAGCCTGCTCGATAAAGCCGATCCTCCTAGAATTCAGCCCAAACGGCACATCTCCACGGGCTTTTAAACAACGCTCTCTTGTTTAAACACTTTCCTCTGCCGAAGATGTCATAACCCGGCGCCGGCGCGGTTTTCTCTTTATCTCTTCACCTAATCCAGGCAAAGAAGCAACTTTTTCTGTCAACGCATTGCCGTTCTCACAAGTCTCAGGCGTTGCTTGTGAAAGTTCAAGGGATGATTCTTCTTGAACACGCACAGCACGCCGACGTGACGATCGACGGATTTTTTTGACAGGTTCAGCACTCTCTTCAGCAATACATTGCTCTTTGTTCGTTTTTTCATCCAAGAGAGCAGCACTCACCTCTACCGCATCATCAGCCGCACACCCATTTTGTGTCTTCGTGTGTCGACCATTCCCATTTTTTTGCAACTGTGTTTGTGATACGCTCTTGTCACAGCTGACAATGTCTTTTTTCTCACCTTCAGCGTTTATTTCACAGCACTCTTGCTCACTGTTTTCATCGCGATTCTCATCACGGCGAACAGATTGGGGCGTTTGCCCAACCGCTGCCAGAATAATACGCAAGTAGTGTTCAGCATGTTGTAGATAATTTTCCGACATAACGCGGTCGCCAGCACCCTGTGCATCACGAGCAAGACTTATGTACTTGTCGGCAATTTGCTGAGCATTTCCACGAATCTTAACATCCGGACCGCTGCTTTCATAATTCCGAGACAATGGGTTAGGGCCGCGACGATTATTATTATTACCATTGTTATTATTATTACGACCGCGTGCCCGTCTATTTTGTTGTGGCCTCATCTTTATCCCTTTTGGAGTGTGTGTATGTTTTAATGACTCTTCTTCACGCATTATTTTCGATAATGTTGATCGTGTTAAAAATACGGTTATCAGGCTATCCGCGTTTTATTTCACTTAAATGATACCTACTGATATTTGATAAAGTATATATTTTTGAAAATCACAAAAACAGCAGGGAAACCGTAAGCCTAAAACTTTCTCTTTCTCTGCTAATCAGCAGAAACCTAGTGATGTTCACCTAAAATGCCAAATGTTTTTTTTTAAAATAGACCATATTTCACTAAAAAATAACCATCTTGTGGAAAAATAATAAAAAAATGAGAACACACATCCAAAATCCTAAGCAAATAAACAACATTTGCCAGAAAAATAGGCATGTGCCAGAAAAATAGGTGTTTCTCTTTTTATTCTAAAACCACCGATATTAAAAAAGCCGATATTTCCTACCCTTCGTGCACTTAGCTCACAAACACTTATCCCCCAAGTTACTGCGCGAATGTATTGATTATATAAATCATAGTCTCTATTTTATGCTAAAGCAACCCCCTCTTGTAAAAGACAATTCTGAAAAACAATTCACGACCGCTTTACAAGACCTTCTCACATCTATAGATAGATTAATATGAGTATTATTCAAGTCCTATGACCATCATTAGATCTCACTTCTTGCCCACACCGGCCAACAAACAGCACTGTAAATTTTTGACTCAGTTTCATGGGATTTATCAATGAATTGGATCTTATAATTGATGACAAGCTCAACGTAAAAGCCAAGTGTAAAAACAAAAAGCAGAAAAACATAGGCTTTTGAATAAAGAAACGACCAACATGGCACGCCTCCAAAAAAAATTAGGATCCCCTCAAAAAACAGAATCTGTGAATAAGCATGGTATCACGCATTCTCCTATTTTTGTCATACTTCCTGATAAGGACACTTTATTTGCAAAACGAGCACAACGTTTTGCGCATTTAGCTAAAAGCATTCCAAACAAAGAGTTTTTACTTTTTTTCGCGCATTTTTGTAACGCCCAACAACAATCAATTGAAAAATTTAAAGATTTTTCCGTACCTCTAAGTCGTTTTGGTACAACCTCGACACCTTTTTTTGATCGATCAAAATTATTAGCTTTGGGCTTGTATAACAGCATTGTTAGGGATTTTCTGAACTCTCTGTCAACCTCAACATTCTCTAACCAAGCATTCTCGGCAATAAGGCACAAAGCCATAAACAGCACGCAACAGAAAGAAGATCAATGGCGCTTGTGGGGAGAAAATCTGTTAAACTCTCTGCTTCCTCAACAGCAATTAGCAGAACATATTTTTATCATCGGCACGTTGCAAATTATGTACTCTCTTGCTGCTTCACAGCTTGATGCTCAAAGCTTATCTCTACAACCAAACAACCTCTGTCCTGCTTGTAGCGGCACGCATACTTCCAGCATCATTATCGGCAAGAAAACGCACGAAACTCTAAGAGTTTGTTCTTGCCTTTATTGTAGTACCCTTTGGCACATCCCACACACCCAATGCACTTTTTGCCAAGCAAAGCAGAAGGTTTCCATCTGCACTGTCGAAAACACTCCCGATGGCATTTTATTTGAAGCCTGTGAGACATGTGGACAATATTGCAAACAACTCAATTCCCACAAAAACCCCACAATAGATGTTTTTGCTGATGACATCGGCACCCCCACACCTGATTTTCTGCACCAAGGCTCTTCTCATTTTAAGCATGGGAACTTCAACCCTTTTTTACAATACAAAAGGTAACCGGATTTTGCTCTCAAATAAACAGCTAATGGGCAACAAACCTTTAGAGATCCCCTTTTCCCGGCAGCTGTCGCACAGCTGCCGGAAATCTATGGAGCAGTGATGAAGAACGCTGACTTTTCCCCCAGGGAGATGTAGCACCCCCTTATTTCTTCTCACCTAACTTGGACGCCAACGAGCGTCAGAGCTGCCTTTATTGTTAATAACAATACGGCAGTTTTATGGTCTGTATTGAAATGTTTTTCAGATTAAAATGTGCAAGCTGCCTCACAAGAAAATCAGAAATCTTCATTGCTTTCTGAATCGAAAGCAAAAGAGTGTGCTCTTGCCGGCAACTTTTCATCTTTCCTGCAGACGATAACCATGAAGAGCGAGAATAACGTTCAGCCTTTATCTCTTCACCGCCATGGTGTTTTACGCTCTCTTTCAAACCAAGAGATAAAACGCCCAACAACACTCGATTGAAAAATTTAAAGATTTTGCCGTACCTCTAAGTCGTTTTGGTACAACCTCGACACCTTTTAAAGAAAGCTTTTATCAAGCACCCATCATAACTTTAAAATCGTTACTTAAAAAAGGCGTAACCTTTAGAAAATAGAGATGTTCTTTGAGAGCACAGCTTTTGTCTTTCGTTCATCCAACTTCACCTACGTTTAAATTTCTGCGTGAAAATTTAAAAGTGATTACGCACCTTATTTTTTTCATCCTCTCTTTCATTGAGCAAACAATCCCGTAAGAGAAAATAGTTTCCATCCCCTGGTCGCACCATTTTCACACATTTTTTCTTTGCAGTTTCGGAAAGCATGTCCCACATTTCACGAATTGCAAAATAAGCTTCACTTTCCAAATTAATACAGTGCTGATAAACTTCTTTCTTTCTATCAGATGTCACTGAAGCAGCAATTTCCTTGCAATACACGCGTAAGTCAAAGACTGGAATAGTTAATTCAACAGGAATTTGTTGTATCACGTAGTTCTTGGAAGAAAAATAACTGACAATTTTTACAACGCCAAAACAAAAAGCTAACGCACAAAAGAGCAGCATGCAAACAAAAGCGATCTTACGATATAATTTTTTGAAATAAGCTTTTTGCCTCGTGCGGATTCTTTTTTCAATCAAGACCGTATCCTTTAATATCTCAAGATAAATTTTTACAGAAAAAAATGAGAGAAGTATCAATCCACACAATACATGTCGTAGCAGCAGATTATCAATCTTTTATGTGAAAATACTTCTTTTTCTCGATGCCCTGAACATTTCTTATTTTCTTTGCTGTTTGCAACTCTTTTCAGAAACTTTTTGCGTTGACTTTATGAAATAGAGTACAGAAACATTATCATAAGACTTTTTTGATGTAAAATCCCCTGCAAGTCATATGAGTCATTTTCTGATCGAGAGAAACAAGCGTTGTTGAAGAAACACTGCCATTTTTGGGTACCAATAATAGCATGTTTTGTCGCTCGCCTATCACGGCTTTGAGAATATGGCAAAAGATTTCACTTTGCCTTTAATACTTGTCCACCTCACATCCAAAACTGTAGAAATAAACTCCCTTCCTGCTTTTTTTGTTTTTGATGCCCCCTCAAGAGAAGAGATAAAGCTCTTTTTTTAAAAAAAGAACGAGACATCATCAGAAGTGATGATATCCCTTTGCAATGCTTTATTGGGAAACTTTTTAATAGAATGAGAGAATGATGATTTTTGTCTTTTCCAGACTTCATCACTATAAAAACAGGAAGACTGGTGAGGACTGCTTTATCATAAAAAGGCGTTTTTAAAATGGCTCCCAAAAACATAAAATTTGGAAATTATAGCCCTCCTTTTCCAGGCTATAAACCTGAAGAGAACATCATTCAATTTAAAAAAACCTGACAGCAATACTCTCTAACGAGATCACCTAATTTTTAGAACTTCTCAGGCTTCTTGGGTAATGGAGTGTCAAAATGGAAAAAATAACCAAGATGAGCGATTTCTAACATTTTACTTGTTTTTGACATTTTCAAGATCTTGGAGGATCGTTTCTAATTGTTTTTCCAAAGCATCCATGCGTTCCAAAATTTTCGTGATATTTTGGCTCTGTTTTTTATAAAAACGTTCGATGTCTTGATGCATTTGGTTCAACAGTGCATTTAAAGGAGCATGTCCCATTCTTCCGCTGGCATAAAGAACCACGCGAATATGTTCAGGATCATCGATATCAGCGATAGAAAATGGAAAAAGTGCCATTGTATTCTTTCCTTTTAATAAACGCTAAACCAGCGCTATGAATAGATTTCTGTGCATTTTTATCAACAAACTTTTGTAGCATGCAGCCCCCCAGGCAAAACCCATTGAGAAACTCTTGAAAAAAATTTTTCTCTATCGAAGATATTACGACCCGGCATCGATATGATTTTCTCTGAATCTCTTCACCCAAGCAAAGGGAAACTGGAACCTAACCTTCCAGAATAAAGTCCAACTGGAACAAAGAAGCTTTGAAAAAGTTTTGCAGTAAGAAAGCCGCCCACAGCTACAGATTGCACTCCATATTGTCATCCTCTCATTTAGAAAGTCTTTTATGAATACCCTTGTTTTTATCCTCTTAGTGGTTTCATGTACAGATGATTTTAACAGCTGTTATTCTAACAATACAATGGCTAAAACCTACCCAACAGCTCAAGCATGTGAACAAGCCATGATACCATCTACCAAACAATTTGCATCTTATGGGCAACAAATCTTTGCTCAATGCACAAAGGCACATGCAAACCTCCACAAACAAAAAGTAAATCTGATCTGGTCCGTGACAAACCGAGGCAACTTCCTGCTTAAAAGCCAAAGCACCAATGATACTTATATACCCGCAGTCCATGAAGCAGATGTTTTGACCACATCATCCCCTCTTCTACGCCCTGCCCCTATAAACTTCTTGTATAAAAACCCTTAAAAGAATAAACTCATCTCATTCTAAGAAAACAATCAATAGAAGAATGCAGCATGGTGAATAATAAGCAGATTCATACTTCAAAAGACCATCATACAGAGCAAGGTGCTCCACTGCCTCAAGACTTCCCCTTAGACCCTGCAGCAGAACGTGTGAGAAAAAAGCTTATGCGTTTCATGATTATTTCCATTTCAATAACGCTCATTCTTACCCTTACTGTCTTGTCTTTAGCTGTCTACAAAATAATAGCAACAGGATCAGCTCCAAAACAAACAGCTAGCTTTTCCTCACACAGCAAAAATCTAGAAGTTGCCCACCATACACTTTCCTTACCGGAAGGAACACAGATTTTGTCACACAGTCTTTCAGAACACAATATTGTGTTAAAGATCTTAACGCCAGACGGGAAAACGAAATTCATGATTTACAATTATCATACTGGAGCACCTATCGCTATCCTTTGTGTTGAAACACCAAAAGAAAAATCGACCACCCAACCCCATTAAACTAGCAACATTTCACAAGTGTTTAAACAGTGCTCTTTTGTAAACAGTGCTCTTTTGTTTAAGCATTTTCCTTTGCCGAAGATGTTATCACCCACCATCGACGTGGTTTTCGGAAGATTTCCTCACCTAAGCAAAAGTAAACAGGAAAGCACCCTTTGGAAAGCCACCAGCTTGAAACCAGTCCACTGGAACCAAAGAAGGAATGCACCATATAACCCCTGCGCCATTCTATCATTCACTGTCAAGTTTTCCGGTACCAATATTTTTCCTCTTAAGCCAATTTTCAGCAAGTAAAAGCAGTGTTTCTTAAGGGATAGTTGGATCGAACCCAAACATCTCCCACAGGTCAACTTCATATAGATATCTGTTCTGACAGAGATACCGTCCATTTAAAAAAAACATGGAAAAACGAGCGGCGGAAATTTCTTTGCGCACCCTCCCTCTCATTGTTTATCAAAAGAGGCAGTGGGTCATTATCCTGTATTTTCTTACCATCACAAGCTTCACGAAATACACGTTACAAATCGCTCCAAAAACTTTTATGTTTCATGCCCTACCAACATTGTCAAATCCGCATTCAGAATTTTAAATGCCCCCTTTTCTCTGAGGGCCTCTTTTCTTGACAAATTCTTCTTCCGAAAGGCAAAATATTGCCTCTTTGAATAAAAAAGAGAAAGACTTCCTACACACAAAGGAGTCTTTGCTTTCTCTTTTGTACGCCAATGGCAAAAGCTACAAAAAGATGAGGAACCACACATCCCAATGCTAAAAAAATCATTTTACGCATCTCATTTCTCCCCGTTCAATGACATTGAATCTGTCCAAGATATGAGGGTGAAATAAACTAAGGATGCATTTTCCTGCACCTTAAAAGCCTCTCATCAAGCTTCGTACAAGATATCTTCTCCCGCCTCTTTTTCCTTAAGGAAAAACACCCGAAACAATTTTTTGTCTCTTGTTAAGAGTTTTAGTTTTCACGCTTTAACAGCATAAACAACTGCCACATTGACGGGACGCGTTTCATCTCCTCCTGTTTTTTTCAAAGAGATCTTATGTTCATGTGCCTCTGCAGACTTTGTCTCCCAAACCTTATTTTTATTGGGATGATTATAGATGGCCTCCCACCCATTTGTAGAAGCAATAATATCTACTAACTTAGTGTAAACATCATATTTATGCGTATGCTCACCGGCACGCTCTGTTGTCCCTTCATGGGTATGAGCTTTAAAAGAATCTTCTTGTTTAGTTCCCAGACTGCGTTTTTTATCAATCCCTTTTCCGCTATCGAGCCCCCGCAAAAACATTCCCCGTAAATCGGGAACATTGAATGTTGTTTGGCCATCTCCTTTTCCCCATGTTTCACCAAGGGCTTCAAAGAGATCAGCATATTCCTTGCGTGAATATTCTTTACCATCGCAAACAAGCCAACCATCAGGCAGTTTTTCCATAGCAAAAGTGCCAATAAAGCCGGATGGAAAATTGTCTTTATCGACGGGATTGGTTAAAAACCAACCATCAGTATTTTTTCCATCGATGTTACGAATGTAGACAAGCTCATAAAGACCACCAATTTGAATTTCTTGCCCTTTTAAGGGTGCTATCCCACTCTTAGTTATCTTATACACAGGCTGCATGGGCAATTGTTTTAAAGCAATATTTGTTATTCCCCGATTTTGCTTTTGTGCTTTGAAGCGCACAACAATACCGTCCATATAAGCCTCAATAGGAGAGTTTGTGATCAAACGAATAGATGTTTTATCCTCATTGATTGTAAACTGTGTCTCCATCACTCCCCCATTATCCAATAAATATTCTTTGATGCGCTGCATCATAACGCGAGCGCTATTATTGACTGAACTTGGAGGTTGTCCTTCTGCCCAGTTTATATTCACATCGGCATAAGCATTTTCGGCGGCCTCAAGCGACCAATTATAAATCGAACTCATAGAATATATCCTCTTTGTAAAAAACGAAAACGAGCAAAGATCGAAGAAAGAAAGCGAACGATTTTATTTTTAGACGCTGTGATTTTCTCTATTTGCAAACCAATTTTACGATAATCGACATGCAATAATTTGGTTTTTGCATTTATATAAACAGCATCGGGCTTCAAACGCAGCACATCTTGGGCAATGACACCACGATAAAGTTGAGGATCTCCCTTATAGTTAAAGATATAAATTGGATAACCATTTTTTTCTCCTATGGGCACAATATTTTCTTTGGCTCTGAGATCGGAAAGGCCTAGAATTCCTCCCATCAATCCAAGCAACTGCTGGATATCGCGGAATGGATCTTTTGTGACGGAAGGCGTTGTTATTACTTGTCCTGATTTTGTTCCGTAATCACCGGCAGCTTTTGTTCCCAACCTTAACAGCCTTTCTAATTGGTTCCATCCTTGATTATCTTTTTCTAACCATTTTTGGCGCTCTGCATCCAAGATGCGTTGGCGGTTTTCATCTTGGATCAATCCACCTTTTAAAAGATTGCTTAGTGCATTGCTTTGTCCTTGAAAGTAGCTGTTTGCTGCATTAATCTGGTCACGCAATGAGCTATCAATCATCTGATTAGCATTCATCATATTATTCACATCTTGATTATATTGCTGGGCTTTAGCCTGAGTTGCCAATGTGCCGAGTTCATCGGTGAGTACCCCGGTATGGGCACCAGATCCATAACGCCCAGCTCCAGCCATAGATTGATTAATGGCCTCGGAAGTTTTGCTGAGTGCATTTTGTAACGCAGCATCAAATTTAGTATTTTGTCCAATCAAGTTTCCCTTCGCCATATCGAGAAGATTCGTAGCAGTTTGGGTTGGACCATTAAACCACTGTGTTAATGCTGGATTGTTATACTGACCAGCAGCCTTTTCTAACCCGGCGATAGCATTTTTTGTCGCATCGCTGAGCCCCGCTACCCGCTCACCCTCATAAACATTTCCGCCAATTCCTTTATTATAAAGGTCGAGGGCGTCAGCACTCACTTTTTTAAGGATCTCTTCAGCCCAAGCGGGTGGTGCATTTGTTTGTGTTGTTGTTTGGACTTGAGGTGTTGTTTTTTTCCTCATGTGACAAGAACCTTTCTATAATGAATAAGATTACGACAATATCCGTGATGGGCGAGCATTTTAGACCATCCAGACCTTCCAAACATATGGACTTCTTCGGCATTGATTGTTCTCGCCCATTCTTCGACTTTTTCGATCGATTTGACCAATTTCAGTCCTCCCTCTCCAGCGAGATCTGAAAGAACAACACGTTTTTTTCCTGTATGTGTTATTTCAACTTTGGTAATGGCAAAAGCGCTAAATTGGGTTTTGTTTTTTAAGATCAGCCACAATTGTGCCCTGCCAGTGGCCAGTTCTTGAGCGATTGTTTTTAGGCAAACATCATCAGGAAAGCGCTTAGCATATTTTTTTAATGCAGCATTTATAGGATCTTTGAATTGTGCAATTTTTTTCCATGACCATTGATCTGTCAGATAAGCAGAATAAAGATTTTGATTTTCGTGTTTGCATTTCATCATTTTCGCTCTTTCAGCTTTTTGGTAGCGCCTTCTCTAACGACTATAAAGCCAGCAGAGGCATTGTTTTCTTACGCGCTGTGCTTAACAGCTTTCTTTTTTTAAGAGGAAGTCTTTTAGCGCATATATGCTTTTTTAAGGGGGTCCTGTTATCGCCATCGTTTTTAATGGTTTATCGTGTCCCAGCGGACTTCAACTCAACATCGAATCCGGTTACATGAGACCAATTCATGCCTTCAGGGATTCGCAATTTAAAGCGATAAAATCGTGCCCTTGCCCGTGAATGGATTTGGCCGGTGTTATGAGAAGGCTTTTTTTCTGGCAACCAAATAGTTTTTTCTTCGAGTGCTTGACGAAAGCGCATTCCCACAGACAAATAAAACTCTGAGCTATTGATTTGAGGCATAATATTTTTCACGCGTGTTACCATTCCATTTGTCTGCCCCATTTCTTGTGAAGTGACCACACAAGCCATAGGTGGCCCAGAAAACGAACCGAGTCTTCCCTGATGATCAAATGCACCAAGGATAGGCGATTCATTTTTCCAAGCTTTACTGTCCAGAGACAAGGATAAATCATCAAGACTCTGTGTAACGTTATCGAGTCCTTCTAAAGTAGTTCCCGTCAAGAAAATAGGGAGAATCAGTTTGATGTCGACAACCGCTTTTGTCCATTTTTGCAATCCCCAATCGTAAATGAACAAGATACGTTTGACATCATCATCGGTATCGATCATCCAATAAACGCGGTTATACACTCCATCGATAGCAGCAGAGAGATTATACCTATTACTCTGACCGAATTTTGAAGTTATGGTTCGATCAACTTTTTCGAACCCAATTGGTATAATCTGTCCGTCTTTTGTCATCTGATAAAATCCGCCTTCATCAGCAAAGAAGGCCAGATCCCCTCGACAAACGATAGATTCAGAGTTTTTTGCGCCCCGTTTATCGTGGATTTTTTGGAAACTGAAAACAATCTTGGATCCAGGGATAAAAGAGCCTGCATAGATTGCAGACCGCATAAAGATGAGTGGATTTGTTGTTTCGGTTGCGCCTTGCACGAACCCTCCATCGGGAAAATCTTGAAAATCACAGCTTTTTTTCCCCACGGTCCAAAATTCAGCATCGTTCAACCCCGACCAATGGACACGTCTTGGATGCTCGGTCAATTTCATCAGACAAACGAAATCGCCCCATACCCGAACGATTCCGGCTTGTGGTGGATTTCCTTTTAAATTTCTAAATCTTTCGTCATGATTAATGTCGATGACTTGTGGTTTATCATTTGCGTTGACAGCAATGACATAATCGCCAAACAAAGCAAAGGACCATGGAGCATGGATATTTGCGGAATAAGGTTCTCCTTTTCTGCTGATATCTTTCCACTTCATGTTTAGATTATCGAGAAGGTAGATTTTTTTTTCTGTTCCCACGATAATCGACACGCCATTTTTTTCTCTCACAGCAATAGCGCCTAAAATTGGATCAGGGCAAGATTCTGAAAAAGGTTTAAAGCCGGGCATAGGAATATAGGAGCCATCAGCTGGCAACAGGTTGATAAGCTCATCGGTAAAAGCGCCATTAAGATCAGCGACGTCGGGCCGATAATCAGCAACTGGAAGAAAAGCCATTGAGAACCTCATGAAAAGAATATTTGAAGAACCTTATCCGTGGGATGTATCAAATCACTAAGGCTTGTTTTTATTTTAACAGCAAGAGCCCCTGATAATGGGATCAGGACAAAACTCTGAAAGAATTGTAAAGCTCAGGCCTCTATACAGTAAGTGGGCATCAAACAGACTGACAAGCGCATGAATAAACTCTTTCTGTCAGCAACGCTAAGTCAGGTATCAATGCCCGGGATGATGCCAGTCATCAAGAACTGGAAAAAAATTCCTTTAAAACCTCATTGGCAGAATATGTGCCGAGTCTGTTCTGCGTGAAGTTTCAAATCGCAAAGCTTGGAGCTGTTCTTGAAAGTCTTTGAAAGAAACAGCAGCATATTCAGGATCTTTTAGGATGTTTTTGTAGAGTTCGTATTTTGCACGTGCTTTAATGAGATCAAATGCATGCATCAACCAAGGATTCCCCTCCTCCATGAGCTGTTCATCCCCAAACCAAAGTGGAAAATAAAAAAGATGCACAGTTTCAACATCTTGTGGTGTTGGAAAGAGTCCTATTTTTTGCTCAAGGCAAGTATAAAAGAGCGGTGTTCCCTGCAAAGGCGGTGATCCATATTGTTGTTGCAAGGCCTGGATGGGTTTATGAAACAATTGTGTTTGTGTTGCAGCCTGTATTCCCAACAGGACAGCTTCAAGATTTTTTTCTGATTGAATAAAAATCCCCTCTTCTTGCCCATACCATGTTTTTCCACTTTGTGTTTTGAATGTCGCCTCTCTTTTTTTATTAAAGAAAAAGGGTTCGCGTTCACACAAACGCAAAGCGGTAAGAATGGAATCTCGAATTTGAAGGGAATACTCAGCTGTTGTATCATCAATTTCATCTTGAATAAGCGCGACCATATCAGAAAAAGTTTTAGCATGGTCTGCCTGCAAGAGCTTGGGATGATTGGATTGAGTTTGGGAAACGGTCATGACAAGTTATAATCCTTTTGCGTATGATGCATTTTAGGGATTACTCCTCCTCCCCAACAGAAAAGTCTGTTGAGAAGAAGAAGAGGAAAGCTTGCAGCTTTCCTGCTTTTAAAAATATTCTCATTGCATCTTTGCTTTGAGATGTTTTATTTCTCTCGTTCCTGCTTTGAAAAGTGTTCTCCCTGCACTTCCCTGCACTTTTGCGTTGAGAGGTTTTTAAAGGAGAGTTCCATAAGTTGGGATTACGATGGTGCCGAAATCTTGAGGCCCTTGTGTGGTTCCTGGTAACTGGAAGCAAGTTTTTTTCATCCCGATAATGGTTTTTGCGGCGACTCCAAACTCACGTTCATAGTCGAAAAGTTCTTCCACCAATTTATAGCGTGTTGCTCCCCGATCTTTTCCGAAAGCGATGACAGCACTTTGTGCCCCCAAGAGGACAGCTCGGCGTACATTTGGGACAGGTTTGTTTGTTGTCCCTGACTCGACTCCTTCCGTAACATGTTCAGCTTCGCGCAAGACGACCCCATTGTACATCCCAAGGGACCCATCATAGAGAGGATTTTTGATACGGCTTCCACTATAGATTGCCTTTGTAATGTCGAGCCATTGGCCGGCCTCTGTATTTGTTCGCAATTGGGTAACCTGTGTTGGATGCAGATAAAGCACATAGACATTTTCGCCCTCAACTCGCACAGGTCTAATTTTTGGATTTGCCAACTTTGCACGTTCGACAGCTTTATCGATGAGCTTAAGATCAAAGACATCGTTTTCTTGCAATTCTTCATCTTTTGTTTTTCCATTGGGGCGCATGATGCGTTTATCGGTTGGTGCGGTTGGAGTATTAAATCCGTAATGGACAGGTTTAAGTGTAATGGTCCGTCCTTCAAAGTTAAGAGATTTTGCGGTGTATCCACAAACTTGAATAAAGAACATCATACTGAGACGATCAGCATACCAATCAACCAAGCCATTTTTGGCTTCAGTCCGCAAATCATGAAGAATCCGTTGCTGATCGATAGTGCCTTCATTTTTGACACGTACGGCGTGAACGAGTTCATTAATTGCCAAGCGATCATTGAGAAATTGTAAGGCTTCTTCATGGCCTTCGAGCACCTGTCCTTCACTCACGCCATCACCGAACAGTTGCACGCGCAATCCAAAGCTAATCGCATCACCACTTGCTTTATTGGTTTCATCTTTTAATTGTATAATACTGTTGGAGTCCTTTCCGATCAACGGAGCAATAGGAATTGCTTTTGAGACTTCCTGATTTAATAGTTTAGACCATGTGCGAACTGCCATTGGGTCATTCAGTCCGATATAAGTTACGCTCATTTTAACCTCTTAAAATTATTGAAATAAAAAAGCCGGCAAAACGCCGGTTATTGACATTCCCCATTTTTTGTTTTCAAATGGCGGACCATTTTTTCTATGTTTTGTATGGTTTTTGTTTGTAGCTTTTCCCTCCCCCTTTGAGAGATTTGCTCTCTCGTTCCTGCTTTGAAAAGTATTCTCATTGCATCTTTGCTTTGAGATATTTTATTTCTCTCGTTCCTGCTTTGAAAAGTGTTCTCCCTGCACTTTTGCGTTGAGAGGTTTTTCTTGCTCTTTCTGCTTCAATGATCTTTTTCCAAGCTTTTTCCTTTTAGAGATTTGCCCATGGTCCTCTTCAGAAATCTTCCCCCTGCGTTCTCGCCTTCAGACCTGCACATACGCATTTCAACTTTAAGAAGGCTCCTCACGCATGCTTGTTTTTAGAGCTCTCCTCCCCCCATTAAACGATTAAAAGCAGCTTTATTTTTGGGATCAGTAATCCAAGTACTAAATTCTGCTTCCGACATTTTGTCGAGCATATCCAAAGAAATAGGCCCATTTGGAGCTAAACCGTTATAGGCAGCAAGTGTGCGTGCAGAATTGTGCCTTTCCTGAAAATTCTCACTGATATTATTTGGAGCATTTGTGTAGCCAATTTTTTTCGCAATATCGTAGATCACTTCAGCTGGATTTTTATTTTTTTGCGCACAAACTTGCAAGATCTGCTTCAATTCATGACCAATCACTGCATCAACAACCTTTGGATCGGCCATTTCAGGGTAGAGCGTAGCACAAGCAGCCAACTGTCTCGCCCTGGTCTCATAAATAAAATCGGCAGCTTGATCAAAGTCATGATGCTTTTGTTTAACAGCGCCCACGGATTGCTGATAAAAAGCGTGCAACTGCTCTGCTTCTGGAACCTTGGAAGTGATTTGTTGTTTTGTGTGCAACAATCCTTGTTGATGGAGTGTTTTACCCAACCATTGCATATAGCCCATGAAGTCTTTTTGTGGATCTGGTGGTGCATCCGCCTCTAGCACCTTTTGGACATCTTGGGATTGCCCGCTTTCTCGCTGTGCTGGCTGTTGTTGATCGATCTGCTGAAGTCCTTCGAAATTTGCTCCAAGTGTTTTTTCTCCCTGCGCAAATTTACAGTCTTCTTCCTCTTGTGTTGTAGAAAGAAAATCCTGTTTCAATTGGTTTTGTTCTGCAGGGGTTAAATGTTCTTGATCCATAGTGTTGGCCTTTTCTTTTCCAGATAATAAGATGATGTTTTTTTCAGATGAAACAGCTTATTTTTGCGCATTTTTCTTGTGCAAAATGGTCTACATTATACGCTCGATTTGAGCATTTGCAGGATTTCCCCTCCAGCAGAAGTGCTGCCCTGTGCTGGAACATTTTGCCCCTCTTGGACAAGACTTTGGTTTTGCGCCTTTAGAGCAATTTTTTGAATAAGGGATGCTGGCAAAGGTGAATAGCGTAAGAGATCGAGCATAATCTCTGGAGTTATAAAATTTTGCATTAAAGGCATCAGTTGCATAATGACAGCAAATGTCCGGTCTTTTTCATTAAGACTTGTTGGTGCATCATCGACCACCACATCATATTCCAAACTTGTCACCATTTCGCGTGTTAATGGGACATATTGAGCATTTTCCTCACCAGCGATACGGACCAAACGTCCATCGGAAAGATAATTTTGAATGAGATAGAGAATAATTTTTCCCTGTCGTTGCCGATATCGACGCAAACCATCAAAGAAAGAAGCCAACAAATTGAGAGATGATTGGCGGCGTTGTTGTTCAAGAATTCCTGGTTGGTTTACCGCCCGTGTTCCAATAAATTCAGAGGACAACCCTGTCACTTGTTCGATAGCCCCCTTTGCCTCATTAAACAATTGGAAAAAGCCTTGAGGAAATTGTGCCACAGGTTTAGGCTGGATTCTTCCACCGGACACAGCACCACTTTTAAGCCAAGTAATGCTGTCTGCTCTAGCCCAGCTTTCGGTTGCTTGTCGATCATCATCGAAAGCATCGCGTTCTGCCATGATTCCGCCTTTTGATTGACTATTGAGCAAGTGCATGATTTGGCTAAAATATTTATTCGCCCAGCGTTGCGGATCTTTTGTTGGCCTGACAATCCCATAGAACTGTCGGCTTAACTTATCAAAAGTTCCGGTAATACACTCCCACCCTAATTGATTGTGTGGAACCAATGGTTTATCAGGGATTTCAAGCAATTTTTTTCCCAAGAAGGCCCGTTTGACAATTTTTCTGGTCAATTTTGTTGCTGGAAGATTTTGGAAATTTTTACTAAGATTTTGGAAATCCTGCTTAGAATAATCGGTAAACTTACCGGTTATTGGATTGAGGACTTTATAAACAACCTCCCTTTCAAACCACCTGCATTCAGCCAAGGTTACCATTTTGGGTCTGTGCATACTCCCTTCATGATCGGCCTGTCCATTGTAGCTTCCTCCATTATAACTTTGCGTATCTCTGTTTCCAGTTGGGGACAAAGAGCTGTAATGTTCGACCCAATCAGCATGAAGATCACTCCAATGGACATTTGGAAACATTTCTTGAGCAACGTCCAGAGGTTTTTCATCAATATACCATACGCGCTGTGCATCAATCAGATTGGGTTTGACAGCACTTGCATCCCAGACCATTTTCATTGGGTCCAGTCGTGCAATCACGGGTTTTCCTTGAGGATCCTCGTCATAATCAAGTCTGGTATCTGTCCATCCCATTCCGCAAATGATTGCGTCTTGAAAAGCATCGGAATCTTCGTATTCGCCATCGGCTTCGTCACGAAACCATTCGGCAACCCCAGTAAGGATTTGGTTAGCGAAGGCAGCCCCTTCTTGTCTAGGAATGAATTGGACTTGACGTTTATTATTTCGCTCGGCTCCCACGACGGCATTGATCAAAGGTGCAATACGATTAAAAGTCATCACGGGTCTATTTTGTTCTCGCAACACGGCGAGATCTTGTGCATTCCATTGCCTTCCATTGTAAAAATCATAGTCTTCTTGGGCATTTTTTCGCCATTTCTGGACATGTGTCATATCCTCCTGATACCAACCGATCAGTTTTTTAAAGAGTGCCTGATTTTCGATGGTTTCAAGTTGATCAAAAGAATCTGTAGAAGTTTTCATTAAAAAGCCATCCATGAAGTTTGAGAATACTGAGAAGGACGATAGGAATTTTTCTGAGGTCGGGTGTTTGGCTGTTCATAAGCGACACACATAAGTCCAAAGCTATCGGCACCATGGCTTGCCCAATCATGCTCAGCGCCTAATCCAATATTGCGTTGTTCGTCGCGTTTTTCATGATACCATGCCAGTGCTTTTCGTCCTGCATGTGTTGTTTCGCGGTTAAACCATATAGCAGGAAACAATCGCCTTACAGCTTCGATGCGCATTTTCACGGCCCCAATCCCTTGATTAGGGATCACTTTGGTTTGAAACCCGGCTTGTTGGAGAGCACTTTCAAAACTGACATTATAGACGCGATCTTTGGTTGCGCCATCATGTGGCAAAACCATAAGAGCTTTCTCATAACCTCTTTGAAAGACCCATCCGACATGCTCTGCAAGAGGTTGTCCTTGTGCTTCATAATAGTCCAGAACTCGGATTTCACGTCCAATAAATTGTGCCACCCACAAAGCGGTAGCATCAGCCTTTGCACCTGTTCCTCCGATATCCCAAAAGATTTTGATCTGCATCAGGGGATCCCGTGGAACATTTGTAATGCGTCCTTCCAGCTCAGCTTCAAGAAGTGCTTTTTGGTAATAAGCGCCTTGAACGGATTGGAGATATTCTCCTTCCCAAATATGGTTATAGTTTTCTGGTCTTTGTTGCAAATCGGCCTTTCGATCTCGATTGAGTTTTTGGGGGAAGAGAGGATTATCACGCCAATTGATTTCGGCACCTTTGATATTGGGATTTTCGACATTTCGGAAACGTTTTTCGACAGGTGCATTTTCGCGGCAAGGGTTCCATGTCACCCATAATTCAGCATTCCAGTCTTTTCCTTCTTCGCGCAAAGTTGGTATGAGGGTTTGCCAAGCGGTTTCGGTAACGGGTTCAGCTTCATCAACCCAGCAAAGGAAAACTCGTCCCATTGATTTAATACTTGCGATATTGCGATCAAGACCGGCAAAAACATAGATGATGCGTCCATCTTTTGATTTGATATATTTATCGCCGATTTCATAATAGTCTTGTAGGAAAGGGTATGCTTCAATTGCGCGTTTAATTTCTTCCAACGAACTTTCATTGAGAGAATTTTGAAATTGCCGTGCACAAAGGATAATACCTCGTTCTCCAGCCTTCCCATGTCGATATCCCATCACAGCAGACATCAAGGCAAAAGAGCGGGTTTTTCCAGATCCACGTCCTCCCCAAGCAGCACGTACATCAGCTTTTCCGGTAAAAACGGGAATAAGCTTTGGAATGAGAGCAATCTGAGCAGTTATCATTGTAAAGTTTTATGATTGAGAAAGAGAGTTCCCTTTCTCTTTGTATTTTTGAGTTCCTACTGAACAGTGGTTTAGAAGCAATCTGCCTGATCTGCCTAATGATTGTTCAAGAACGCTGTTTTATCCTAAGGATGAATCGGTTACCTCTTTAGTCTACCAGACACATGGACGATCACCCCACCATTGTGCAATATGGAATGAATCATCGTGCATCACAAAAGACTTCTAAGTACCTGATAAATTTGGTGTGCATCATGGAGAGCATCAATAATCATCAAAAGACGCACCACATCCCCGCGCGTGCCCAGACACCAGTTCCCCCCCAGGCACCAGTTCCCCCCCAGGCACCAATTCCCTCAGACACCATCCCCTCATGCAGGCACCCCCAGACATTTATGATCTCCAAACATCATATCTCCCAAATACCAGTGTCCTCATGCACCACAATCCTCAGGCACAACAATCTTCGCAGGCCGTATCCTCCAAGCATCACGCCCTTCAAGCTCTGCACCCCAGAGACCATAACACCCCGCAAGCATCACACCCTCAGAAACCAGGGTTGCCAAGCTCCACAATCCTCAGACACTAAGGTCTTCAAGTCCTACATCCTTTGAATTAATCTACACAATCTCGATCTCAGCACGCAAACCTGTTTTGACATCAGCCCCTGCTTCTCCAGTAACTTGCAAAGGCAAGATCTTTGCGAATAATAAAAACAGCAAAAAAACACCATCCCCTCATGCAGGCACCCCCAGACATTTATGATCTCCAAACATCATATCTCCCAAATACCAGTGTCCTCATGCACCACAATCCTCAGGCACAACAATCTTCGCAGGCCGTATCCTCCAAGCATCACGCCCTTCAAGCTCTGCACCCCAGAGACCACAACACCCCGCAAGCACCGCACCCTCAACCACCACGTTTCTCAGGGATCTCACCCCCAAACACCAGGCTCTCAAATACCACATCCCCCAGGAACCACGATCTTCAGGAACCACGATCTTCAGGAACCACGATCTTCAGGAACGGTATCCTTTGAGACAACTGGCACAATCTCGACACGCGAAACTGTCTTGACATTGCTTCCATCTTCTCCGGTAACTTGTAAAGGCAAAATCTTTGCCAAAAGCGAAAAAAAAGGTACGGGATTATTAAGTGCATGATATTGAAGATAAGACACCAGCCCATCTTCACCATAATGATATCCAGCTTGCTCAGCAGCTGTAAGAAGGGCTTCATTAAACTGCTTTGTTGTTTTATTCAAAGCACCTTTTGGCCGGTTTCTTCGACGTAAAGAAAGACAACGTTCATCTGCCATCATTCTGTTCCTTCAAATAAAGAGGAACTGATTCCATGACCTGAAAAATGGCATGAAAATCAGCAACAAAATTTCAAGAACAACCAACAACACATAATCCTGCAAAGATTATTTAAGCGACCCCCCTTTCCAGAGAAACACATTCTTTAGAAATCTCTCTTATCAATTACCCGAAAGCCCTTTAATTATACGAGAAAGTTTACTCGATAACACAATAAACCCCCGCGAAGCAGAAACAGTATCCTTGTAAGACTGTGTTCCTGTAACACTATTTCACTATAAGCTTGTCACTGGATCATTAGCAGTTTTAAATTGGAGAGTCTTTAACTTGAAAGGATGCCTCCTTCCTATTTAGGAAAGGACACGATCGATATAAATCGATATAAACCCTGCTTTCGCAAGATAATGCTCTAGAAAGCTTTACGAAACAGCCATCGTTTACAACAGCCATCGTTTACAACAGCCATCGTTTACAACAGCCATCGTTTACAACAGCCATCGTTTACAACAGCCATCGTTTACAACAGCCATCGTTTACAACAGCCATCGTTTACAACAGCCATCGTTTACAACAGCCATCGTTTACAACAGCCATCGTTTACACATGGTCTACCCACATACACTAGGATTCCCATGACGTACAATTCCCATTGTATCATTATGATACCTTTTCAGATTTACCTTGTCAACTTTTTTCTGTTCTCACTGTCATTTTTTTCAGCGTCATTGGGTGTTTCTTGGGTTTCTGGCAGAAAGACTAGCCGGTCACCTTCTTTTGCGATTGTCACGGTTGTTTCATCATAAATTTTTCCAAATAAGATATTTTCCGCGAGAGGATCTTGAATTTCTTTTTGGATAATGCGTTTGAGAGGTCGCGCACCATAAAGGGGATCATAGCCTTTATGGGCAAGGAATTGCCGTACTTCTGGTTCGATATGCAAGGTTATTTTGCGTTCATTGAGCAAATTTTGCAAGTGCTGTATCTGGATATCGACGATTGCTTCCATATCCTGACGTTGTAATCTCTGAAAAAGGATAATTTCATCAATACGGTTAAGAAATTCGGGACGGAAAGCAGCTTTTACGACATTCATGACATCATTTTTTGCCTGATCGGTTGTTTGTCCTTCAGGCAGTGCAGTTAAAAATTCAGCACCAAGATTTGAGGTCATAATAAGCAAGGTATTGCGAAAATCGACGGTTCGTCCCTGGCTATCAGTCAATCGTCCTTCATCAAGCACTTGCAGCAAGAGATTAAAAATATCGGGATGGGCTTTTTCAATTTCGTCGAACAGAATGACCTGATAGGGTCTTCTGCGAACAGCTTCAGTCAGCACTCCCCCTTCTTCATATCCGACATATCCGGGCGGGGCGCCAATCAGGCGTGCACCGGCGTGTTTTTCCATATATTCGGACATATCAATGCGCAACATTGCGTTTTGGTCTTGAAAGAGGAAAATGGCGAGCGCTTTGGTTAACTCAGTTTTTCCCACACCGGTAGGACCGAGAAACATAAAGGAACCGATAGGACGATTTGGATCTTGCAGCCCGGCGCGTGCACGCCGTACGGCGCGGGAAACAGCTTGAACGGCTTCGCCTTGTCCCACCACACGCGTGCTAATTTCATCTTCCATACGTAAAAGTGCCTCTCGCTCTGCCTCGAGCATACGATCAATGGGAATACCAGTCCAGCGTGAAACGATGCGCGCAACATGTTCAGCAGTGACAGTTTCCTCGACGAGATGATTTTGTTGGTCATCATTTTCAGCCATGCTCAATTGTTTTTCAAGCTCAGGAATAACACTATAAGCAAGTTCTCCGGCTTTTTGGAATTGTCCATTACGCTGTGCGATAGCCAAAGCATTACGTGCTTCATCAAGTTGTTTTTTCAAATCGGCAGCATGTCCTAATTTTTGTTTTTCGGCCTGCCAAGCTGTTGTCATTTCGGTAGATTTTTGTTCCAATGTGTTGAGTTCATCTTGCACGATTTTCAGACGTTCTTTTGCTGTTGGCTCCACATCTGTTTTCAAGGCTTCACGTTCGATTTTCAACTGTAAGATTCGCCGATCGATAGCATCGAGTTCTTCAGGTTTCGAATCGACTTGCATGCGCAACCGCGCCGCGGCTTCATCAATAAGATCAATGGCTTTATCGGGCAAAAAACGATCAGTAATATAACGATTAGACAGTCGAGCTGCAGCGATCAAAGCACTGTCCGCCAAACGTACTTTGTGATGTTGTTCGTATTTTTCTTTAATGCCGCGCAAGATAGAGATTGTATCGTCAAGGGTTGGTTCAGGCACAAAAACAGGTTGGAAGCGGCGCGCTAAAGCGGCATCTTTTTCGACATATTTGCGATATTCATCAAGGGTCGTCGCGCCTACACAATGGAGTTCTCCGCGTGCAAGAGCGGGTTTTAGCAAGTTAGAAGCATCCATAGGGCCATCGGATTTTCCAGCCCCAACGAGATTATGCAACTCATCAATAAAGAGAATGATTTGCCCGTTTTCGGCCTGCACTTCAGCAAGGACAGCTTTGAGGCGTTCTTCGAATTCACCGCGATATTTGGCGCCAGCGATAAGCGCTCCCATATCGAGTGCATAGAGTTGTTTATCGCGCAAAGTTTCAGGGACATCACCATTAATGATACGCAGTACCAAACCTTCAACGATGGCAGTTTTTCCCACACCGGGTTCACCGATCAGCACGGGATTATTTTTGGTGCGTCGTGAGAGAACCTGAATAGTGCGGCGAATTTCCTCTTCGCGTCCAATAACAGGATCAAGTTTCCCTTCGCGTGCATTTTTTGTCAGATTACAGGCATATTTTTGCAAAGCATCATACTGGCTTTCGGCATGGGGGGTCGTTGCTTTTTTTCCTTTACGCAGAGCATTAATAGCCTGATTGAGGGCTTGTGGGGTTAATCCTGCTGTTGTTAAAATATCAGCTGTTTTTGCAGTTTTTTCCATGATAAGTGCTTGCAACAAGCGCTCCACGGTTACAAATTGGTCACCTGCTTTTTGTGCAAGATCTTCTGCCATATCGAAGACTTTTGCCAACGGCTGGGAGAGATAGAGTTGCCCATTTCCGCCCTGCACTTTTGGCAAAACATCGAGGGCTTCTTTGAGCGCCTTTTGAATAAGGGATAAATCACCGCCAGCTCTTTGGATCAAAGAGGCAGCTAAACCTTGAGAATCCTCTAACAACACCTTAAGCAAATGCTCAGGCATAAACTGCTGATGATCAGAAGAGAGAGCTTTGTTTTGTGCTGTTTGTAGAAAACCTTGAAGCCGTTCACTGTATTTTTCCAGGTTCATTTTTTTTCCTTTCTTGCCCCACCACCACCGCACTTTAAATTCCCCAGAACATTCGGAAAGGATCGACAAAACCACACCAAACAGCGCAAACGACGCAGCATGAAGAATAACCGTAGTGCGACAATAGATATGGGCTCTAATAAGAACGAGTACAAGAGGGAAAGCATGATAGAAAGGAGAAACAACGGCAAAAGGAAGCAGCAACGAAAAGAGCCGTAGCGAAAAGCACGAGGACAGAGAAAAACGATAGGAGGAAAAAATGATACGAGGAGAATCATTGCGAAGAAAAAGCAAAGAGAGTCTTATTGACAAAAAGAGCGGCAATATTCTGTTTTCAATATCTCACTTTCAATGCACAATCTTCTTCCTGGCTTAAACATCTGGCTCCCTTAACTCAAATATCCAAGCCCTTTCCCAACTTCACTCCCCTTATTAAACCCTGGGCCTGGTTGTTTGGCTCCCAATGCCCAGCTCTTCCAGCTCAAACACCCCCATTCCCTGGGCTTCAAACATGCATTTCCCTTAGCTTTAAAATCGGGTTCTTTCCCCAACTCAAACGCTCAACTCTCCCGGTTTGAACATCTGGCTCCCTTAACTCAAACATCCAGCCCTTTCCCAACTTCACTCCTCTTATTAAACCCTGGGCCTGGTTGTTTGGCTCCCAATGCCCAGCTCTTCCAGCTCAAACACCCCCATTCCCTGGGCTTCAAACATGCATTCCCCCTAGCTTTAAAATCGGGTTCTTCCCCAAATCAAACGCTCAACTCTCCCAGTTTGAACAACCGATCCTTCCTCAACCTGAAAAACATGGTTTTCAATACTCTTGAAGACCTTACTGCCCTTTTTATTTTTCTTCATCAGTTTTTTGCAGCGGTGGCGGAAAGATATAAGAGCCTGAAAGCCATCGGTTCAAATCGATTGCCTGGCATCGTGTTGAACAAAAAGGGTAGACGTTTTGTTGTGCCATCTGACCACAAATAGGACAAGGATGCGGAGGACGGGTTGGAGATGTCTTTTTTTCTATTAAATTCGGTTTTTTTGGCATTCGATACATCTGTGTTATTTGTTGCATGCCTTCACTGTTTGTTCTAATGTTGCTTTTTTTCGTTTTGCTTTCTCTGTTCTTCTTGTTTTTGCTCCTGTTCAATTGGTTTTGCAAGTCGATCAGTTTCTTTAGAGCGTTTTTGCAACCCAATGAGAGAGAAGCGGGTACTGATAAGCCGTCAGAAGATCCATTGTTTCAGCCAAAGGTAACCCCACCACATTGGAATAAGAGCCAGCGATATGGACAACAAAAGCAGAAGCTTTTCCCTGGATAGCGTAGCCACCAGCCTTTCCTTCCCATTCTCCAGAATTAAGATAAGCTTCCATTAGGCTAGAAGTCAACCGTCTAAAACGGACACGACTTTCGACCAATTTTACGGTTATTTTTCCACATTCATTCAATACACAAACGGCACCATACACCTTGTGAGAACGCCCGGAGAGGAAGCGCAAACATTCATAAGCTTCGTCTTCGCTCTCTGGTTTAGGAAGAATAACACGCCCAACAGCCACCACAGTATCAGCAGCCAAGATAACAATTTTCTGCGCTGAGGCGTTTGATTTACTGTTTTGATTACACCATAGAAAAGTTTCTCGCGCTTTAAGGGCTTTTTCCTTTGCCAAACGTTTTGCAAGATTTGCGGGATGTTCTCTTAATTTTGGTGTTTCATCGATATTGGTTGCATAAACCTGATGAGGATCAAGACCTATTTGCGCTAAGAGTGCCAAGCGACGTGGCGAAGCGGAAGCAAGCACCAACTGAATTTCTTCCAAACAGGTTTTTTTAAAGAAGGTTTCCCTTATGTTTCCCATTGCCGCCCCCTCAGAATAATTTCAAACCTCCAGCAAATTTATTTTAGCGTCACTGGATCTTCTTTTGTGATACCCCTCATATTCTTTACGCACTCATTTTACGTATTTCCAAAATGATTTTATTTTTTGCCTTTTTTTCCTTTTATAGTCTTTAAAAAAGATAAAGGTAGGTATTTTAGGAACAATACTGCAGCACTTACAGCAAACAAAAACTACCCATGAGCTACTTATAACGATATGTAATACGTCCTTTTGTCAAATCATAAGGGGTCATTTCAACCATGATTTTATCACCTGCTAACACACGAATACGATTTTTTCGCATTCTTCCAGCGGTATGAGCAATAATTTCATGATCATTTTCTAGCTTCACACGAAACATCGCATTAGGGAGGAGTTCAGTCACAATACCAGAAAATTCCAAAACTTCTTCTTTTGACATAAATAATCATTTCCTTTATCTATATTATAGCTCACGCGTTTTTTGAGCTACGCGTCATTTTTCAGCGTTCATACTCTATTTTCTTGGTTTTGTGAATAAAAATTCAATGGGAAGGAAAGGGTTTTTCTTTTTGTATTTGTGCCCTGATGATCTTTAAAAAACTTTAAGAAATCTATGCGTATGACCTTTTAAGCAGGTTGAGATACACTTTCCGGGCACTCTCTAACGGCACCTCTTCAGCTTATTCATCATACATCTCCAGCCTCCTCTCTACACTCCCATCCTTTCGCATACTCTTTGCCTTACTCTCTACCCCACGACATCCAGTTTCACCGCCAACCATTTCACCAAAAACCAACTCTTCAGAAGCTAGCACATCAGCAGCAATCAACCTCGTAGCTTAATCTTCGTAAAATCCCCTTTCTCTTTGTATTTTGAAGGGTAGGAAATTGATTTTAAGATGTCATTCAGCTCTGCTCTGCGCAGGCATTTTTTATGAACCAACAACCAACTTCACCGGCAACTATCTCAACAAAAATCACACCACCAGCAGCCATTCAACCGTCAACCACCTCATCCTTTCGCATACTCTTTGCCCTTATTCTCCACCCCATCGACATCCAGTTTCACCGGCAACCACCCCACCTCATCAAAAACCAACCTTTACCAGCCCCCTTCACCGCAAGTCAGTCTATCTTTCATCCTCTTCATCCCATTCTCCAGCTGATCCTTCACTCACCCTTTCAACCCGCACACTATGCTATTTTTACCTCATACTTCAGCCCATTCTTTACATTACATTTTGTAAGGACGTTCATCATGCGTAACCCCTCTTTTTCCCCTTTTATGTTTTTAAGATTTTACAGAAAATAGTAGAGCAGTATAAAAAACAGTACAAAAACGCATTACAGGATAACACCTAAAAAGCTGTCTTTAAAAACCCTATAGCTCCCTCTTTAGAAAAACCCCATCTGTCAACTTGTCAACTGTTATTCTTGAAGCTTTTACACCTTTGTGTTATTTGCATAAATCAACCAAGATACATAAAAAAAGCACGCGTTTTATCTTTCAAGTTGTTCTGCGATCACGCACACCACCCCACAAGCAACGCATGCTTCAAGAAATCCCTTAAATCTCTCTGCTCCTCTATCAAAACCCTCATCCTCTAGGATTAATTCTGTAAGAAGCTGAGAACAAAGCACTTTTTACGTACTTGAGCAAGAAACGAAATGAAAACCCTGGGTTATTGGTATTTTAAAAGACAGTTTTACAGAAATACAGAAAAGAGTATAAAATGAAACACGACGATCAGTTTTTAAGTTTGTCGATGAAAAAGCTTTTTATAGAAATGCGCAGCTTATAGATATTCTCCTCTTTAAAAGAGGGCATTTTACGGCAAAAACACCCCTCACTTCCTTAGCATTCTCACGCTGCATAAAATGTAAACGATATAAATAAATTTTTGATATTTTTAGAGAAACACTTTTTTCTTAAGCATGAAAAATGCTCTTCAACACTCTCTCACCCATTTATGACGACAAAATTGGATAAGAGCATTTTTCAAGAACTTTCAAAAATTCCAAGCTTAAGGGCATTTTTTTGACTCTGAAGACGAGCGCCATCTTTTTTGGCTCTGGAGTTATCTTTAGCTCTGCTCTTGAGGATGGCTAATGTTTTTCTCATTGTAACAAACACCTGTGCTCTTGTCTCGCCCCGCTTTTCAGTCTGCACAGCTTGGTTTCAATCCAAGATCCTTGAAAGATTATCGTAAGAATAACGCAGGATGGATAAAACCATTAGAAGAGTTAACCATTTCCTGCAAGGAACATTTTCACCCCCTTCATTGTCAAGGCCTTCTGTCTTGATCATCTTTCCATTTTTATCAAAAAAATTGCAGCCGGCTTAGGCAATTTCGCATGAAAATTGCGCTGTTTCACGTCCATGATTTTATTGTGCACTCCCTGTTTCACACCTGCCGAAAGCTTCACCACCATTACACGGCCAAAAAGCTGCACATTGGTATGATGAGGCAAACTTGCTTGGAGAATAAAACCTTTTTGCCTTTTATTGCTACAAGCGTAAGCATTTAAACGATTGAACACTACCAAAGCTGTTTAGGCATGCTTCACACTCATAAAACCCTTAAAAGATGGGTCCTTGTTTAACATGAAAAATCCATGAATAAATCTCATCGCTAAAGTGAAAAAATCTGCCATCCCAATAAAACCGACTATCCTTATGACATAAAAAAATAATCCGCCGACAAATACTCTCTCCCCACCCAAAATCTTTGACGTGCAAAAGTCTTTTGTTTTGTTACCGTGATCTCCCCTTTCGGCACACAGAATTCCTAGATTGATCGAACAGGACGACAAATCAACCGAGCACACTTCAATGGTCGGTTTTAACAAAAGTGCAAAAACCTCCCCAGGAGCTCAAAAACCTAAATCAATTTGCTCTCAAAAGCTTTTGTAAAAAAGAGGCAGCGCTCTTGAGAGCGCTGCCTCTTTTTTACAATATTAAGATATACAAATAGAAAGCTTATTGAAAAAACTTAAGAAGAAGATGGAAACCAGTTTGACAACAACTCATATCTTACAGGATCGTTGGCGCACTGCCCCCCTCCACATTCAAGCACAGTAGAAACCAAGTTTGCTGCAATTAAAAAGATAAAGAGAAAACTTGCCGCTCCACTCAGGAGTGGGAGAGGGGAAAATACCTTAAATTTGTGCGCCAATTCACTTAAAATCATAATGAAGGTAACCGCAAAAATACAAAGGACTGCAATAAGGAAAGCCCAAGTATAAAAATGCAGTCCAAAGAATGTTGAACCGTATCCAAGATCATCTGGTGTGATATGTAAAAACACCTGACGAGCAGCAATAACACTGGTTACCATACAACCAAGAATAACCATCCCATAATGGGTATTTTTCACCTTATGGTGAATATTGAGAAGAAACCCACAGCCTGCAAGTATCAAACCAACGCGTTGAAGAAGACAAAGAGGGCATGGCAACTCAAATTTTACCAATTGATAATAGAAAGCCACTAACAGGACGGTGGATAATCCGATAAGTCCCAACACATTCATAAATGTGATGAAATGAGGGTTTTTTTGTTCAACATGTTCCATGATTATTTTCTCAAAAAGATAGGTTTAAAGTAGAAGTCGCATGGTGATTAAAAGTAAGAAGAATGACAATGAACAGAATTACCCACAGGGCGTAGCTTATATTTTTTTTGCCATATACAGTCGTTATTGCTGTACCTAAAGCGATTAAAAACGGAACAAACATTACTAAAGTCTCCTTTCTTATAAGGTGTGGAACATATCGCAAAATTAGGCAAAAAAGAGATGGCATTTTTTTATTCACAATTTAGTCCAATTCATTATGGTGGTTTATTGTCGTTCACGACCACAGAAAAAAATGAAATAGAGAAGTTGCTAAAAGGGAATTTCAATAAGAGTATTTAACCGTGCTCTGCTTTTTCCAGCAATCAAAAGAAAATATTTTCACCCTAACCATGAAAAAATCATTCGAACGGCAAAATAAATATCATTCACTCAATATTGAGATTTCTACATCTTTCTTTTTGCAAAAAATATCTTTTTTAACTCATTTTTGCCACCAAAATCCCCCAGTTGTCACAAAGCGACGGTTTAAATTGCAATACTGGCTGCGTATTATGCCCCTTGACCTGGCCCTTAGTAAACAAACCTGGCCTCTTAGTAAACAAAAAAATGATGAAAATTCTTGATAAGAGATACAGATTGAAAGTTTATGGAAATTATGGAAAAAACCTTTAAGACGAGGAAGAAAACCAATTCGACAACATTCCATATTTTACGGGATCATTGGTGCACAGCCCAGTTCCGCATTCAAGTATGGCTGTAAGCAAGTTTGCTGCAATCAAGAAAACAAAAAGAAAACTTGCCATTCCACTCAGCCGTGGGAAAGGGGAAAACACTTTAAATTTGCGCGTCCATTCACTTAAAATCATGATGAAGGCAACCGCAAAAAGACAAAGACCTGCAATAATGAACGCCCAAATATAAAGACGCAGCCCAAAGAGCGTTGGACCATCTCCAAGATCACCTAGCGTGATCTGTAAAAAAATCTGCCTGGAGGCAGAGATACAGATTACCATACAACCAAGAATAACCATCCCATAATGGATCTTTCTCACCCTCAGATGAATATTGAATAAAAACCCACAACCTGCAATGATGAAACCAAGGCGTTGAAGAAGACAAAGGGGGCATGGCACCACAGACGGTGCAGGCTTTGTCAGTTGATAATAGAAAGCCATTAACAGGACAGTGGATAATCCAATAAGTCCTAACACATTCATAAATGTGACAAAATGATGGTTTTTTTGTTCGACATGTCTCATGAATATTCTCTCAAAAAGACAAGTTTAAATTGATATGATGATTCAAAGTAAGAAGAGTAACAATGAACAAAACGGCCCAGAAAGCATAACTTATGTTTTTTTTGCCATAGATAGTCGTTATTGCTGTGCTTAGAGCGATTAAAAACGGCAGAAACATGTAAAATCTCCTTATTTAACGACAGTAATTTATCAAAAAATTAGGCAAAAAAGTGGCGAATCACTTAATTTATTCACAACCATTCTTCTTTCCTATGACTCTGGAAAAAACAATGACGAGAGAGGCTTTTAAAATGAGTTTCAAGAAAGGTATTTAAGCGCGCTCTGCCTTTTCCAGTAAGAAAAAGAAGATATTTTCACCCTAGCCATAAAAGGATTATTTAAACAGCAAAATAAGTATTATTCTTTTAAAATTGAGATTTTACGTCAAATATCCTTCTTTTTGACTTATTTTTGCCAGAGAAATCGCTCACCTATCATTTAAAGGGATGGTTCGAATTGCAAAAATAACTGCAATGATGATTATTGTTTGCCCTTTTAGAAAAAAAACGATGAGAATTGTTGAAACTCTTACAAAAAGATGAAGAGTTTTTTCTTTCTGCAATCTCCCCTAGGAGACGGATCAGAAGGAAGCTGTTTTTCAAGGAATAATGAGGGGAATAATGAGGAATGCATCAGGAAAAACCGTTTGCGCATAAGCAAGAAGGGTGTTGTTTTACCCTGTAATCCTGGCATCTTTTCCGCACTCCCTCTCCTGTGCGCATCCCTCCAGCGCTCCCTCTCCAGTGTTCACCCTCTAGCGCTCATCCTTCCCCAAAAGAACCAGACAAGTTTCCCGCTCTCCTGCCCGAAGCAGAAGAGCTTTCAGCCCGAAGAACTTCTCGAACCAGAAGAACTTCCCCCTCTTGAACTTGTCCCAAGCACATCCTCCACGAGCTGCCTCCACGTCCCCCACTTCATCACGCACACTGGCTCCTTTCCCCCCATTAAGCATAACACCCCACCCTATAGATGTTCATAGGGGCCTTCCCATGAGAGGTGTCATCATCTGTGAACACTCCTCTCTTGTCTGCCTCTCCTAGGCACATCTCCTTCCCCCAAACACCTTAAGTAGAAAGCAATAATAAAGCAGGTTGGGCATTTTGTATCTCTCTTAAGGAGCCATCCACCACCTTACAAAAGGTCTTGAAATTTGCATCCTTCCGTTTGTTGATGGCAAAAGATTCTCAACCATGCTGTTGCACAACAGAAAAATCATCGCGGAGATATTTCTTCGCCAAATTTTCCGCCATGTACTCTGCAGCCTTTTGCGATGTAAAGAGAACTGCCTTGTGTTTTTGTGGTTCCAGTTTGATCTTATTTTGGGTATTTCCAGCGTAGTAAAGAAGAACTTCCCCCAAACACATCCTCCACGTGCTGTCTCCATGTCCCCCCCTTCATCAAGCACACTAACCCCTTTCCCCCCATTAAGCATAACGCCCCACCCTATAGGTGTTCATAGGGGCCTTCCCATGAGAGGCGCCATCACCTGAACACTTTTCTCTTGTCTGCCCCTCCTAGGCACATCTCCTTCCAGCTTTGACCCTTTCACCAAAAGTCATCTTCCAATAAAAACATTGCAGAAACTGATTCATCCCAAGACAGACACACATCAAGCCAATGGGCAAAGGGTCTTAAATCGGCTCTTTAGGTTAAGTTATTTTGTTGTCTTTCATATAAAAATATAAAAAGGCAGCTGCCCAGGATCTCTCCCTCAAAGCCTGTTTCTCTAAAAACGCCCTTAGCCCCTGTCACCCCTCTCTCCAAACAGCTTTCCAGAAATCTTCCCCCTCTCAGCAGAGCAGTTTTCTTCTTAGCGCCGATAAAGCGCGCCTTGTTTCCCTTTCTTTTTCGCCCCCTCTGCTCCACTTAGAAGGCAGAGGGGCTTTGAACACACCATTTTCTCCCTTAAAGCTCTCCCTTAAAGCTCTCTCTTAAGGCTCTCTCTTAAGGCTCTCTCTTAAGAGAGTCCCGCAAACATACTCTTTGAAACAAAGAGTTTTCTATCGTTTGCTGTTCTTGCAATCTTTCACTTAACCCTAAAACGAAATAAAAAACTTTTGTTCTGTTATTAATTGACTTTGCAAAGTGCGTGTAAAACTCTTAAAAAATGAAAAGGAAAGAATCGCCTTGAACACTTGAAAAGGATTTAGAATGACGAACAAATCATGTGACGTAGCGATTTTAATGGGTAGCCAATCGGATTGGCAAACGATGCGCCATAGCTCGGATATTTTGACGTGTCTTGATATTTCTCATAGTTCGCAGATTGTTTCAGCCCACCGAACACCAGAACGACTTTACCAATTTGCAAAAGGGGCGAAAGCGGCAGGTTTTAAAGTCTTGATCGCCGGCGCTGGAGGTGCAGCCCATCTTCCTGGCATGCTAGCAGCACTTACTCCACTTCCTGTTTTTGGAGTTCCAGTGCATTCACAGTCTTTATCCGGAAAAGATTCTTTGCTTTCAATTGTGCAAATGCCTGCAGGAATACCGGTTGGCACGCTGGCGATTGGCAAAGCAGGCGCAATTAATGCAGCGCTTTTAGCAGCAGCAGTTATGGCAGTTTATGATGATGATTTGGCACAACGGTTACAAGATTGGCGTCAGCAACAAACAGCCAATGTCGCGCAAATCCCTACAACTGAGATTTAACGGCAACTGAGGTTTAAAATGACAGACTCTTCCAACATTTTGCCTTCTCCCAGTTCCTCCTTCTTGCCCAGCATATCCTCCTCACCCAATGCAACGCCTTCCACTAACATTCTCCCTTCGGGAAGCGTGATCGGTTTAATAGGCGGAGGACAGTTAGCACGTATGTTAGCCATAGCGGCAGCAGAATTAGGATTTCGAACGGTTGTTTTTTGCCCTGAGCCGGATTGCCCAGCGGCACAAACAACGAATGACCATATTGTTTCACCCTATGATGATTATTCAGCATTAGATCATTTTATTTCTCTGTGTGATATTGTCACTTATGAGTTTGAAAATCTTTCCCTTCAAACGGTTCAATATATAGAGAGAACCAAGCATGTTTATCCTTCTTCCAAGGCTTTAGAGATTACGCAAGATCGGCTTTTTGAGAAGCAATTTTTGCAGGAAATAGGTATCCGCACGGCATTGTGGCATGCTGTTGATAATCGTTCTTCTCTGCTTTTGGGACTTTCTGCATTAGGTGGTCGTGGTCTTTTGAAAACCCGCCGTTTTGGCTATGATGGGAAAAATCAGATGATGCTAAATCATCCGAAGGAAGAAGCCATAGAGGAAGCCTTCACGATTTTTGAGGGACAGCCGTCGATTTTGGAAGAAATTGTTCCTTTTTTATCGGAGATTTCGGTTCTCTCGGCACGCACAAAGCAAGGGAACCATATTTTTTATGATTGCCCTGAAAATCAGCATAAAAACGGCATTCTTCATAAATCATTTGTTCCATCGCGTGTTCCGCTTTCGGTGCAGAAGGCTGCGCAAGAAATAAGCGTAACAGTTATGGACGCTCTGAATTATGTTGGTGTTCTTTGCATTGAATTTTTTGTCTTAATAGATGGTACCCTTTTAGTGAATGAATTGGCACCTCGCGTCCACAACTCTGGTCATTGGACGCAAAAAGCGTGCGTCACTTCACAATTTGAACAGCATATCCGCGCCCTATGCGGTCTTCCTTTGGGCAGCACATACCGTCACAGCAATTGCGAGATGATCAATCTTCTTGGCAGCAATCTCAACGATTTCAAATATTTTCTGACGCAAGAGCGCACATCGGTTCATTTATATGGCAAAAATCCTGTTCAGCCGACCCGCAAAATGGGGCATGTCATCCAATTAACGGGCCCAGTCACCAAATCTGAACAGTGACTTATGCTCAAAAATACATGTCATCATAATTTTTTAACAAAGGCGAATCTTTCTCAACAATACCCATCAAGTATTCCAGCTTAAGGGCGGGCACCAAAATGCCAAAAAATCCCCCCAAGGATGCTCAAGGATACATCCAAGGATCTCTTTCAAAACACCTCCTCCAATATCACCCGAACGCCCCCTCGAGAACATCTCTCCAGAATCTCTTTCTCAAAGCCTGTTTCTAATAACGCCCTTAGCACCTCTCACGACTCTCTCCAAACAACGTTCCAGCAATCTCCTCCCTCACAGCATAAGCATAGCAGCTCTCTTCTTAGCGCAGGTAAAGTCCGTGTTATCTCTAGTGTTTCTTTCTTTTTGTCCCTTTCCTTAGATTATAGGATACCTGCTCATATCAATCGTCTATGCTTGTTAATTTTACGATGCGCTCTTCTTGGGTTGAGCACCAGGCAATATTAACCTTAAACGCCTTCGACAGATGAACACAAAAAAAGGAATACTCAACAATAATGAAAAACTCCCACATTTTGGTGCATAATTACCGAAAGATATGATCACGAAATTTGGCTCATCCAGGCTCATCCAGTACTGATACAGCTTGGCATCGTATAGCTGAACAGCTTAGCCTATCTCGTATAGCATTTTTAAGGTTTTCAATGGAAAAGCTGCTAACCGCCATGAACTCTAATCTCGCTATCAAGCTTAAAGGGGTTAACACTGCATCAAGCTCTTAGCGCGCTATGCAAAAAAACTATAACTGAGCACAGACTTAAAAACCTAAGCAGTCTAAGATACGTCCTCTTTACACGAGTCCACGCGAGAACGCACTTTTGGTTTTTTGTATATTTTTTGTTCTTTCTCTTCCGTGTAAGACATCATAGGGCCTATGTAAGGGATAATCGCTTGACAAGAATAAGTCTTTTTGTTAGAGGAGATATAATTTTTTACAATTCTCACTTATTCGTTGTGCTAATGAAATATGTTAATCCGTACCTTTGTTGTGAGGTGCGTTTTGCTTTTATAATCACAGTGAAAAAGTGGGGAGCACGGTGTTATAACGCAATAACAGATTATAACAGACTGTTGTTTATTACGGTGCTATCTCTTACGGCACAGTGTATGTGTATGGTATTGAGATGACATGTTTAAAGTTAGAGCATTGCGTGATAGGAATATTGATAAACGGTGAGTATGATGAAAATTAAAAATTCGCTTAAAGCACTGAGAGAACGTCACCGTAACAATCGTTTGGTGCGTCGTAAGGGTCGTGTTTATATCCTGAACAAAACGAATCCCCGTTTTAGAGCGCGTCAGGGTTGATGGTTTTTGTGCTTGCTTTTTTGCGGGCATTAAACCTTTTTCGTTTCGTTGGAGGTTTGTCTTTAGGATTGCGAGTTCCTTGTTTGATATCTCATCTTTTGACGACTTGTTTTTATGAAGTTTTTTATCTTTTTAAAAGCTTTGCGAATGCGGGATTTTTGTATTTTCCGACAAAGTTTCTTGCTTTTTTTTAGGGTTTTTTTCATTGCTTTTGTAAGCAACTTTTGCTTGCTTTCTCTCGGATACGGACAAAGTCCTCCTTCACTTCCTTCAGATCCTCCCTCTCCCCAATTGCTTTTGTCCCTGGATGATCTGATACCCAACGAGCCATCTTCATCACCAGCTCTCCCTCATTCTGATTCGACAGCGATCCTTCTTAAGGATTTTGACTCAGCACACCAATCCCATACTCAAAGAGCTGAGCAAGACAAAGAGGCAGAAGTTTCACGCTTACTCAAGGAATTGAAATTTTGTGCCAATGTTCAGGAAGCGCAAATGATCAGTCGGCAACTTCAGCGTTTGTGGTCACAATCAGGCAGTGAGACGATTGATCTTTTGATGACGTGGGCTGAAAATGCCATCAACGCTGACAATTATGGTGTTGCCCTTGATTACATTGATAATGTCCTTGCGCTTTTACCCACTTATGCTGAAGCCTGGGTAAGACGTGCTTGGATTCACATTCAATTGAGTGATTTTAAACTTGTTATGCTTGACCTTTATCATGCTCTCAAACTTGAACCACGTAATTATATAGCACTTTTTGCGCTTGGAGTTACCATGGAAGCGACGGAACGTCCAGGACTTGCCCTTAAAGCCTATGAAATGGCACTTCAATATTATCCGCAAATGCAGAAGCTTCAAAAGCGCATTGAAATCCTTTTAGAACAGCAATCACCACAAGCCCTCTGAATTCTTTAGAGAGATGTGTCGTTTAAGCCGATAATTAAGGAACACGAGAAATATCTGTTTTTTCCTTTATCATTTTGAATGAAACTCTTTGTTTAAACAGTTAAGAGTATCATCTCTGTTTTTGGATGAGGTTTTTGACCAAATTTTATCCCTGCTTCTGCTGCAGCAGTCAAAATCTGAATGACCATTTTTCCCAATTCGTCAATATATCCAAACAACAGAAAATACTTTATATGTTAGCTTTAATGTGCCTTATATCATCGTTTTGATAGGCAGTATTTTACGGCACAAGGAATAAGTATAGCTTCTGTGTCATCAAGAAGTTTTTTTCCATGAAACTGTAACAACCTTCCCCTCACGATACAGTTCCATAACGATATTAACCCTTAAAGCTTCAGAGATAAAAGAAAGTTCACTCTTAGGAAATGGTCTCGCAAAATAGCGCGCATTATACAACCGACTCCTCAATAGAATGAATTCAACTGCATATTTAATAAGCAATACAAAAATACTTGAGACTGCAATCTCTCCCATCCTTCTTCTTTTAATTTCAAATGAGCGTTTACATAGGATGTGTTTTTGCCAATGACCATTATGGTATGAGAATCTTTTATCAACGCATTCTGGTGATGCGTTGTTTCATTTCGATTTTGAGATGATGATGAAAAAGAAAGTAAAACAAAAGAATTGCATTAAAGGCCATTTTATCTCTAGTAAAAAATTTCAAATTATTTCATAATAAGAGTGGTGTTCTGCGCTTCTCGACAGGAAATAACATATCCTGAGACCTTAGTGATCTCCAAGGGAGCTGTCCCTGATCAAGCCCGTGGGCTTTTTCATATGGCGCCCACCTATTTTGTAGGTTCCCGGGATCAACTTTTTCCATCGGTCGTTGTGGATCACCACTTTTTTGGCAAATGAAGCCCATCGTTATCGTTCTTTTTCACATGAAATAAATCACTATAATCTTTTTAAAAGATTTGTGAGAGCTTTTATGGGCTTAGGCTCTTTCATTTTGTTGCACCTTGTCGCTATTTATGGAATGCTTGGTGAAGCAATGACACAAAATACAAAAAACCCACACTCTGCTTCATTGGTCCGATCACAATTACGCAAGAGCAGTTTGTCGCGTCGTGATGCGCTGTCAGCACAAGACCGCGCTCTCTTTTCGCAGCGCGCCTGTTCTCACTTCATGCATGTCCTTGAACAAAGAGGGGAAGATTTTTCGCGCATGATTCTGGCAGGCTATTGGCCCATTAAATCGGAAATAGATCCCCGTCCTCTATTTGATGCTATAACGTTCCGTGGTGGGCGCTTAGCATTACCGGCAGTGCTTGATTCAACCACCATGGTTTTTCGTACATTTTCACAGAGCACGGTTTTAGAACCTATGCGTTTTGGCACATTGGGTCCTAGTACAGGAAATGCAATTGTTGTCCCAAGCCTTATTATTGTTCCCCTTTCGGCGTTTGACAATCAATGTCATCGTCTTGGTTATGGAGGGGGATACTATGATCGGGCTGTTAAAGCTCTTGAAAAACAAGGGCATCAGATTAATTTATGGGGTTTAGGCTTTTCGTGTCAGGAAGTTTCGTCGATTCCCCATGCAGAGCATGATCTGGTTTTGCAGGGAATTTTTACAGAAAAAGGTTTCTTAAAGCGTTAAAGTATGATTAAAACGCCCATGCGTTTTTTATTTTTAGGTGACATTGTCGGAACAACGGGCTGTCGGGCTGTTTTTGAACAGCTGCCGCAGCTTATTGAAAAATGGCAGCTTGATTTTGTTGTCGTGAATGGTGAAAATGCTTCTGGTGGTTTTGGTATCAGCCAGGAGATTTATCAAGATCTTTTAATGGTCGGTGTTGACGTTGTGACAACGGGCAATCACGCTTTTTCATGCAAAGAAACATTGTACTATGCGCATGAGAACGATCGTTTTTTACGTCCAGCCAACTTTTCTAAGGAAACTCCAGGAAGGGGTTCGGGTGTTTTTACGGCGAAGAATGGAGCTCGTGTCCTTGTTGCGAATCTTTTAGGGAAAGTTTTTATGCCGTGCAAGGTCGATGATCCGTTTGAAACAGCTGAAAATATTCTGTTCGCCTGTTCTTTGATGGAGCAAGCAGATGCGATTATTTTTGACTTTCACGCAGAAACGACGAGTGAGAAGCAATGTTTTGGGCATTTTCTTGATGGTCGTGTCAGCGTTATTGTAGGCACCCACACACACACTCCAACGGCTGATGCACAAATTTTAGAAGGAGGCAGTGCTTATTTGTCGGATGCGGGGATGTGTGGAGATTATAATTCGTCGCTTGGGATGGATAAGGAAGAGCCTTTACACCGTTTTCTTTATCAAAAGAAGCAGGATCGTTATGAGCCAGCGCGAGGTCCTGCAACACTTTGCGGTTTAGCGGTTGAAATTTCCAATCGAACAGGATTAGCCGAAAAGGTCTCAGCGGTACGGATTGGTCCCCATTTAAAACCTGAGAGTCCAGATTTTTGGTAACCTCTCTTCGGGGAAACATCCCTCTTTGGGGCAACGACACCTCTTTGGGGAAACGGCGCCTCTTTGGAACGCCTTCTTTAGCATTTCGATTCTTCTAGACAGTTCTCCTCGATGATTTATTTAGCAAGCCTTATAATTGTTCCCCTTTCTGCGTTTGATAATCAATGGCATCGTCTTGGACTAGGGAGGGGGGATACTATGACGGGCTAAAGCTCTTAAAAAACAAGGGTATCAGATTGAGCATTTCGATTCTTCTAGACAGTTCTCCTCGATGATTTGTTTAGCAAGCCTTATAATTGTTCCCCTTTCGGCGTTTGACAATCAATGGCATCGTCTTGGACTAGGGAGGGGGGATACTATGATCGGGCTAAAGCTCTTAAAAAAACAAGGGCATCAGATTAATTTATGGGATTTAGGCTTTTCGTGTCAGGAAGTTTCGTCGATTCCCCATGCAGAGCATGATCTGATTTTGCAGGGAATTTTTACAGAAAAAGGTTTCTTAAAGCGTTAAGGGAGGCATTTCCTTTCGCGATTTTCTTTGAAAAAAGTTTTTCTCGGGTAAGATCCTTACTGATGGACATTTCCGAAGGATTTTTCTTTATCCCCCTTCGGGGGTAGCCTTTTTGTTGAAGATCTGCAAAAAAACGTCTAAACAATGCCGCTAAGCAATGGTGCTGCGAGAGAGGATTGAACTCTCGACCTCTCCCTTACCAAGGGAGTGCTCTGCCACTGAGCTACCGCAGCATTTTTTCAACCTTTGCGCTGCCTTGTGCCATATTGTCTTAAAATAGGCAAGAGAGCATTTCTGTATTCTTGAAAGAAAACACGTCTTGTGTCATGACATAAATTCCTTATACAACAGCAATGGATTGCTTAAAGAAGTTCAATACTGTTCAAAGGGTTGCGCGATGATACAAATGCATCAAAACCAAAAGCAAGAAAAAATGAATCACCAAGAGCAAAAGGCGAAACAGCGTCAGGAAAGACTGGCGAAACAATTGCGCCAAAATCTCAAACGCCGAAAAGAGCAAAGTCGAAAAAGGGCGCAAACAGAACTCTAAAAAGAATACCTCTTACAGCATCTTTGCAACCAAACCTCTCAATGATTCGTTCTAACATTTGGAATTCGTTTTAAAACCATAGCATTCATTCTAAAACCATAATAAAGAATAACTTCCCAAGGGGAAAAAACCTTTGGAAGGGGACATGCAAAGGAAAAGAGGGAAAGCACTATGGATTCTATTCAAATTGTTGGTGGGAAAAAACTTAAAGGCACTATTCCTATTTCAGGGGCAAAAAATGCTGCCTTGCCTCTGATGATCGCAGCTTTGCTCACCGAAGAAACTGTCACTTTAGACAATATCCCCCATCTTGCTGATGTTGAACTGTTAATCCGCATACTTAACAATCACGGTGTCGGCTATGCCGTCGACGGACAAAAATCCCACCACGATTGTACTGATTCAAGAACAATCCATTTTACCGCACAAAAAATAACCACAACATACGCACCATACGAACTTGTGCGAAAAATGCGGGCAAGTTTTTGGGTAATCGGGCCACTGCTTGCACGGTGTCACGAGGCTTATGTTTCCCTCCCCGGAGGATGCGCTATCGGAACTAGACCCGTCAATTTTATTCTCGAAGGGCTTAAAACTCTAGGAGCTCGTATTGCTATCGAAAATGGATATGTCCATGCTAAAGCGCCAAAAGGATTAAAAGGCGCACACTATCATTTTCCTAAAGTCACTGTTGGTGGAACACATGTTATGCTCATGGCGGCAGCAACTGCAAACGGAACAACTCTCCTTGAAAATGCTGCTTGTGAACCAGAAGTGACCAATCTTATCCAAGCCCTTAACGCCATGGGTGCAAAAATAACGGGTGAAGGAACATCAACCCTCACCATCGAGGGTGTCAAAAAACTTCATGGAGCAAGAATATCTGTCATCGCTGACCGAATAGAAGCCGGAACCTATGCCATGGTTGTTGCTATGACCGGTGGCAATGTATTGCTCAAAAATGCTAACCCGCACCATCTTACGCAAGTGCTCGAGGTCCTCCAAAAAACCGGGCTTGATATTGAGATAAAACCGCAAGGACTGCACCTCAAACGAAATCCACGGCAAACAAAAATAATGCCCGTCAATATAAAAACAGGGCCTTATCCCGCTTTTCCAACTGATCTCCAAGCGCAATTCATGGCACTGATGACACGCGCTCAAGGAACTGCTTGTATTACTGAAACGATTTTCGAAAATCGCTTCATGCATGTTCAGGAACTCACCCGTTTAGGCGCTCAAATAAAGCTTGATGGGCAGACAGCAACTGTCTACGGAAGAGAACATCTGCAAGGTGCCCCAGTGATGGCTACCGATTTGCGTGCTTCCGTTTCTCTTGTTATTGCTGCACTGGCGGCAAAAGGAGAAAGCGTCATCAACCGCGTGTATCACCTTGATCGCGGCTTTGAAAGGTTGGAAGAAAAATTAGCCCGGTGTGGGGCTATCATTCAACGCATAACAGTCTAACCCTTTTCACCTCTTCACCGTCTTCATTTCTTTTGGGGATTGTCCCCTTCTTCTTTGGGGGCTCCCTTGGGAGAGTATTTCTCTTTAAATAAGGTGCATTTTCTTCAAGCTCCCTGCTTGGGCTCTCCTCCAAGGTGGTTTTTTCTCATATCAAGCCCTGTCGTGGCACGCTGAATTTGCTGCACCATCATCTCCAAGGCCTCATTAAAACAGCTAATCTCACTTTCAAGCTTGCGAATATAGGCTTCGTCACGATAGGCGCGTTTAATCAAAGGAGGCATATCAGGCCAATAGAGCATCAAATCCACCCATTCGCGTTGAGCGATCCATAATCCTCCCTGACATTGTGCTTTATGCTCTGCTGGAAAAGTTTTTTGATAGAAATGAGGGATCAGAATTTCAGGTTTTTTGGTTTTAATTTCCAAAAGTCCATTTGTTCCAATAAAAGCATCAGGAGAAAAACCTTTCATGCGATCATCAGCCAGAACAAATCCAATACATTGAGGCTCGGTTTGCGTGAATGTACCATAAAGCTGCCGCGCGCTTGGTTCTAATTCTGTTCCGCGTCGCATAGAAAGGGTTTTCCCCTCTTCGACGGATTTTCCAGTAATTCTTTCTCCAGCGAGCTTCATCATAACGGAATAATATTTTGAGGTTTTTTGTCCCTGTTTTTTTCGTGCCATAACTATTTCAAACAAAGAAGCCGTAATCAATCCATTGCGCGCTTGATGCCATTCCTCTGTTCCTTGAATACAATCGATAATAATTGGCATGATATCCCCCCATCTTTGAAACGCCTTCGATTTTTGAAACATTCTCTCTTTTAAAGCTCGCCCCCTCTTTGAACTCTTTTGCGATTAATTCATCTTGATTTTTCTTTTAAAGATTATCAAAAGCAGCTTTTTTCACTTTGAGAGTTCTGCAAATGTCTCTTTCTGATTTTTCAAGCACTCTTTGCCTGTTGCAAGCAAGGAAGTGAAAATGCTTTTTTCGTAGATTTGCTTTTACGGAAACTTCTGCCATCTCCCGTAAGTCTGTCTCCGCACACCCCATGGTGCACCACCCATCCGCCGTAAACCACATCCCACCCTATAGGTGTTGATAGGGGCCTTCCCATGAGAGACGCCATCACCTGAACACTTCTCTCTTGTCTGCCCCTCCTAGGCACATCTCCTTCCCCAAAAGAACCAGACAAGTTTCCCGCTCTCCTGCTCGAACCAGAAGAACTTCCCCCTCTTGAACTTGTCCCAAGCACATGCTCCACGAGCTGCCTCCACGTCCCCCACTTCATCACGCACACTAGCTCCTTTCCCCCCATTAAGCATAACACCCCACCCTATAGATGTTCATAGGGGCCTTCCCATGAGAGGCGTCATCACCTGTGAACACTTCTCTCTTGTCTGCCTCTCCCAGACACATCTCCTTCCCCAAAAGAACCAGACAAGTTTCCCGCTCTTCTGCTCGAAGCAGAAGAGCTTTCAGCCCGAAAAACTTCTCGAACCAGAAGAACTTCCCCCTCTTGAACTTGTCCCAAGCACATCCTCCACGAGCTGCCTCCACGTCCCCCACTTCATCACGCACACTGACCCCTTTCCCCCCATTAAGCATAACACCCCACCCTATAGATGTTCATAGGGGCCTTCCCATGAGAGGCGTCATCACCTGTGAACACTTCTCTCTTGTCTGCCTCTCCCAGACACATCTCCTTCCCCAAAAGAACCAGACAAGTTTCCCGCTCTTCTGCTCGAAGCAGAAGAGCTTTCAGCCCGAAAAACTTCTCGAACCAGAAGAACTTCCCCCTCTTGAACTTGTCCCAAGCACATCCTCCACGAGCTGCCTCCATGTCCCCCTTCATCAAGCACACTAACCCCTTCCCCCCCATTAAGCATAACACCCCACCCTATAGATGTTCATAGGGGCCTTCCCATGAGAGGTGTCATCATCTGTGAACACTCCTCTCTTGTCTGCCTCTCCTAGGCACATCTCCTTCCCCCAAACACCTTAAGTAGAAAGCAATAATAAAGCAGGTTGGGCATTTTGTATCTCTCTTAAGGAGCCATCCACCACCTTACAAAAGGTCTTGAAATTTGCATCCTTCCGTTTGTTGATGGCAAAAGATTCTCAACCATGCTGTTGCACAACAGAAAAATCATCGCGGAGATATTTCTTCGCCAAATTTTCCGCCATGTACTCTGCAGCCTTTTGCGATGTAAAGAGAACTGCCTTGTGTTTTTGTGGTTCCAGTTTGATCTTATTTTGGGTATTTCCAGCGTAGTAAAGCGGAATTCCCTGATAAAAAGTCTTGAGATAACTTGCCATGATTTTTTACCACCAGTAATCGTTCAACACATCACATGGACGCAAACGATGCTGCTTTTCGTAAGAGCCATAGAGATTATCTTCATAATCGCGTGCAACTTTTCCACTTAAATAAGCATGGTAAGCGTCACTATTAAGAATAAATGGCTGAAGTTGGGTATTTTGTTCGTCAATTTCGTAATTTATGACATAGGCCTCAGCGATGTGTTCACTGACATCATCGGCATGAAGTGTTGTGAGATCGAGACGTAAAATTCTTTGAACAGTTTCTCGTTCTTCAATAAATTCAAGAACTTCTTCGACTTGTTCGATTGGCCCCTCCACAACATCACAGCTTTCATCTTCACAGAGAATGATGATGACTTCATCCTCTTTAACGAATGGAATATTTTTCATGATTTCTCCCCTTTTGTACAGTTGATAAAGCACAGCTTTGTCTTGACATAGACAAATATAGCGTTAGTCTTATCTCCTCTATGGGAGAGATGTCAATCATTTTATCCTTAATAAAAGATATATTTTCAGTCTCTACGACGTTCAAAACGGCATGTGTGAATAAAAACTTGCCCTATTTTGTTCGTGGAATGTCCTTGTATTGTTCTCTATTTGTTCTTACTCAACGCAACCAAAAACAGCAGGAGGGCTAAAATGAGTGATTTAGAATTGGTACAATACTGGTGTACTCTTGATTCAAAAACACAAAAAGATATTATTGCTATGCTTCGCCACTTGGTCGCCGCAAGAGAGTCAAAATCGCCTGTCTCTCCTGTGGAGAAAGCTTTGAAATAAGATCGAGGAATTCTTTATCTTCAGGACTCGCGCTTTGCCCATAAAGGATATAATTCATACTGATATTAATTTCATGACAAACGCGCGCTAGAGATTCAATTGTTGGTTCTTTTCCTTCAGAAAGGATAGAATGGAGGTACCCAGCACCTTTACCGGCTGCGAGGGAGATAGATCTTTTTGACCGTCCACTCTTTTCAAGTGCTGTAGCTAATCTTTGACGCCAACCATCGATATTCATATTCTCACCATATAGCGCGGCTTTTTAAAAAACACATCTTTTTTGTAAAACGAGCTTGCATTATCTTCTAAAAAGGATAAAATTAAGAAAATAAATTTTACTTTTTAGGGGGGATAAAAGCTCATTTTCGGGTCCAATAAACATTTTAACACCCCAAAGGATGCAACCAGACGCCCCGGAAAATTCACGCGTCTCAAGTCTTGTATTCTTCATCCTTTGTCATCTACGCAATCTCAAACTGTAAGCATACACCTAAACATGCACAATTACCTGTTAGAGTTTATAAAGGCCTTTTCAAGAGCCCATCATCTAAAGACCAAACTGATACAAAATCGAAACACTTCACTAAAACGTAAAAAAATTTAATTGAACACCAACAGCTTTATTTAAAACATTGTTTCCAGTTTTGTTGTGAATGGAAATATATAAAAAAGAAGAAAGCGGATTGAAATATGCAAAACGCCAATAAACAAGAAACTCCATACTACGAATCGTCTACGCTTCCTTATGTCTGTTGGTATCAAAATGATTTTCTAGGAGGAGTTCGTGGAATGCGGGCACATGAAATTGGGATCTATACGATTCTTCTCAATGAAATGTACGCACGTGGTCGTCCTCTAGAATTATCTGTAGAACGTTTAGCGCGTCTTTGCGGTTGTGACAAGCGAACTTTTGTGAATGTTTTAGAAATGCTTGTACAAGAAGGAAAGATTTTAAATTTAGCGAATGGGTTATGGAATAAGCGCTGCGAAAATGTGTTTCATGAGCGGGTGAAATTGCTTGAACAAAAATCCTTTGCGGGACGTTCTTCGGCCCAAAAACGCAAAAAAATCAATGCCAAATTTCAACAACTGCTCAACGAGAGTGTAAAAGATGATGAACGTAACTCAGAATCTCAGAAGGAAAAAGAAAAGGAAACACCTCACGGTGTTTCAGAAAAGCCCTTTTTTTTGATTGAAACAGAAGAGGAAAAGAGGGGACAGGGAACAAAATGCACGCGCCTTTGTTCTGGGTTTACATCCATGCAACCTTCTGTGACAACACCCAACAAAAAAGATGTGCCAGAGAACTCTAACCACTCCAGCAAAGACACAGAAAGCCTTGCCGGCTCCAGCAAGAAAGGCAAGAACTGCACAGTGATACCCAAAGGACAGCGTCTTCCTACCGATTGGCAAGCAGATATCTGTGCGGCGATTTCAGAAGGTTTGAGTGAAGAGCAAGCACGTTGGCAAGAAAAGAAGTTTCGCGATTATTGGCATGCAAAAAGTGGTAAAGAAGCGCTTAAAGTAGATTGGCAAGCCACATGGCGCAATTGGTTTCGCCGTGAGATTGAAAGGATAAAAGAACATCAGGAAAAACTTGCAGTTTTTTCCTCTCATCCCACCCACGCACAACATTGCAGTGACAATGATGCTCTTTACCGCAGTCTCATCAACTACCGCACGCATTAACATGAGCACAATTTTTGAAATCAAACAGAAGCTTTCGTCTCAAACGGAGGCAAAAGCAAAGCCAACAGCCTCGCAGTGTGAAGCAATTTTGTTTGGCTGGCAAGCCCTTGCCTCAACAGATCAGGTGCCTATCTCCACAGACCGCCCACTCTTTCCGACGAACCAGACGCCTGTCTCAACAAACCACGCACCTTCCTCAACGGACCAGGCTTTTGCCTCAACAGATCAGATGTCTGTCTCCACAGACCACGCACCTTCCTCAACGAACCAGGCTTTTGCCTCCACAGATCAGACACCTGTCTCCACAAACCGCGCACCTTCCTCAACGGATCAAGCTTTTGCTTCGACAGATCAGACACCTGTCTCCACAGACCGCCCACTCTTTCCGACGAACCAGATGCCCGTCTCCACAAACCACGCACCTTCCTCAACGAACCAGGCTTTTGCCTCCACAGATCAGACACCTGTCTCCACAAACCGCGCACCTTCCTCAACGGATCAAGCTTTTGCTTCGACAGATCAGACACCTGTCTCCACAGACCGCCCACTCTTTCCGACGAACCAGATGCCCGTCTCCACAAACCACGCACCTTCCTCAACGGATCAAGCTTTTGCTTCGACAGATCAGACACCTATCTCCACAGACCGCCCACTCTTTCCGACGAACCAGATGCCCGTCTCCACAAACCACGCACCTTCCTCAACGAACCAGGCTTTTGCCTCCACAGATCAGACACCTGTCTCCACAAACCGCGCACCTTCCTCAACGGATCAAGCTTTTGCCTCAACAGATCAGATGCCCGTCTCCACAAACCACGCACCTTCCCCAATGGATCAGGCTTTTGCCTCAACAGATCAGAAAGTTTGAGCGAAAAGCAAACACGTTAGCAAGAAAAGAAGTTTCGCGATTCTTAGCATGCAAAAAGTAGCAAAGAAATGTTTAAAGAAAATTGGCAAACCACATGGTGCAACTGGTCTCAAAGTGAGATTGAACGGATAAAAGAACACCAGGAAAAACTTGCAGTTTTTTCCTCTTACCCCACCCACGCACCACATTGCAGCAACCATGATGCTCTTTACCGGAGTTTCATCAACAACCGCACGCGTTAACATGAGCACAATTTTTGAAATCAAACAGAAGCTTTCATCTCAAGCAGGCGCAATAGCAGAAATGCTGCTTCCACAGGGGCGCAGGCGTGGCAATGATTGGATTGTAGGCAACACACAAGGTGAAGCTGGTCAAAGTTTATCGGTGTGCTTGAGCGGCAGTAAAGCCGGTCTTTGGTATGATTTTGCGGAAGGCAGCGGTGGCGACCTTTTAGACCTTTGGTGCGCTGTCAAAGGAATCAGCCTTTCTCAAGCATTAGAGGAAGCACGCACCTTCCTCAATCTTAGCCGTCCAAAACCCTTTATGGCACCTCACCGTTCCTATCGGCGTCCCCCAGTTCCCAAAGGAGATACCCCACAGAATTTGGTAAAGACTTACTTAAACAAAGAACGCTGTATCCCTCTTGATATTTTAAAACGTTATCGCATAGGAGAAGATGGCGAAAAAATCATTTTTCCCTTTTATAAGCCGGATGGCACCCTTGCTTTGGTAAAAGAGCGGTTGGCACAAGCGGGAGCAAAAGCAAAACCGACAACCTCGCAGTGTGAAGCAATTTTGTTTGGCTGGCAAGCCCTTGCCTCTACGAACCAGATGCCCGTCTCCACAGACCGCGCACTCTTTTCGACGAACCAGATGCCTGTCTCAACAAACCGCGCACCTTCCTCAACGGATCACGCTTTTGCCTCCACAGATCAGGTGCCTATCTCCACAGACCGCGCACTCTTTTCGACGAACCAGATGCCTGTCTCCACAAACCACGCACCTTCCTCAACGGACCAGGCTTTTGCCTCAACAGATCAGGTGCCTATCTCCACAGACCGCGCACTCTTTTCGACGAACCAGACGCCTGTCTCAACAAACCACGCACCTTCCTCAACGGACCAGGCTTTTGCCTCAACAGATCAGGTGCCTATCTCCACAAACCACGCACTCTTTTCGACGAACCAGATGCCTGTCTCCACAAACCGTACCATTGTCATCACTGAAGGAGAAATTGATGCACTTTCATTAGCCGCCTACGGATATCCGGCGGTTTCGGTCCCATTTGGAGGAGGCAGGGGGGGCAAACACAACTGGATTGAAAATGAATTTGACCATTTAGAATCTTTTGAGACCATTTTTTTAGCCACAGATATGGATAAGCCTGGTGAAGAAGCAGCACGTGAAATTGCCAATCGTCTTGGTCTCCATCGCTGCCACCGTGTACGCTTGCCCCGTAAGGATGCAAATGACTGTTTAACCGCTGGTGTTGATGCAGCCACCATAGCAGCTGCCTTTTCATCAGCGAAAAGCTTTGCACCAGAAGGATTACGACGCGCCTCAGAGTATAAAGACCAAGTCACAGGGCTGTTTTGGCCAGAGCCTGAACAGCATATTGGCTATACAGTTCCCTATCCTAAACTCAATGGTAAGCTGTATTTCCGTCCAGCGGAATTAACACTGTGGAGCGGCGCCAGTGGAGCGGGTAAAAGCCAGTTGTTATCTGACTGTATTCCCCATTGGATTGCCCAAAAGAGTCGTCTTTGCTTAGCCTCACTAGAAATGAAAGGAGAACAATCCTTACGCCGTTTAACGAAACAAACGGGAGGTTTAGAACAACCCAAAAGAGAGATGATTGAAAGAATCCTGGATTTTTTAGACGATGGGCTTATTCTTTATGAGCATGTTGGCAAATCGAGCGTCGATACATTGCTTAATGTATTTGACTATTGCCGTGCGCGCTATGGTTGCGATCAATTTATCATCGACAGTTTAATGCGGCTAGGCATCGCCTCCGATGACTATACCGGACAAGAACAAGCGGTTTATAAAATGGTTGATTGGGCTGTTTTAAACGCCGTACATATTCATCTTGTTGCCCATGCACGTAAAGGTGGCTTAGACAAGGATGTTCCCGGTACTGAAGATATTAAAGGTGCCTCAGAAATTGGCGCCAATGCCTTTAATATCATCACCATTTGGCGCAATCGGTCCTTAGAAGACAAAATTTGTGCTGCATCTTTGATGGAAGAAAAAGCAGATTTAGCCAAACGCCCCGGTGTGATTATGAATATCGCAAAACAACGTTCAGGGGATTTTGAAGGCAAAATCGGTCTTTGGTTTGACCCACAAACCTATCGCTACCGCTGTTCCTCTGAACATACCCTCACCCCACGTCGTTATCTTGAACGCCCAAACAAAAAAAACCAAGAAGACAAAAGAGAATATGCACCAATGGCTACTTCAACAATGAAATAAAACGTCATTCTCGTCCAATACCCCACTCAAAGGAATGCTCCCCAAAGCTTGCTCTTTAAAAGCATGCACCAGCAGCATCTCATTTTTTAAACATATAACCAAAACAACAATTTTTGAGGAAATGATATGAAGAACCAAGACAAGACAAAAAGCAAAGGAACACAAAAAATCAGCCCCCAAACTTTCCCTCTTTCCCACGCCGGTAAGGAAGAACAGCATATTGGCCATTTAAAAACACAAGAAGTCCTCATTGAAACAAGCAATCCTTATTTTCAGCCAACCCATCCAGAAAGCTCCAGCAACCCGCGCACCGTCAAAGCCATTGCCAATGCACAGAGTCGTCCCATTGTGCTTTTATACACGAAAGGGCATATCAGCAAAGTACAATATAAAGCAGCAGAACGTTTTTATATTTACTGGCGCCAAAATCAAGCTGACCTACATATGAGCCCTGATTACACGCGCCAAAAAGTTGCGTGCAGCCAGAGGTATACACACCCCATTGAACGCCAACTAGAGGCATCCAATCATCTAAAAAAAATCAAAGTTCTGCTTGGTGTTCTTGGCTATTCGCTTGTTGAGCAGGTGGTTGGTTACGGTCAGACAATAAAAGACTTAAACCCCTCAAAACGCAAACAAAACTCACTTGCTGATCATTTACGAGATTGTTTAGAGCTGCTCGCATTTCATTGGGGATATGCAAGCCTTAAACATTCTAAATGAGCTCTACAGCTTTTCCCCTACGCTTCCCTCGACGTTTTTTCCCTGCGCCCATCACTTCTCTAACCAGCGTAGGGTTTCAACAAATCCTGTTTCCATGGGAATAGAACAATTTGATCAGAAAAAACAGAAATGCTTTCATTTAATCGTTGCTCTCATTGACTTGAGTAAATCGTCCTAAAAACCGCTTATCTTGACAATGAAAGAAAAGTTTCCATTTTTATTTCAAAGTTTATTTTAAGCACTCCTCCATAAAGGTATCATAAAAGTATTTGTTCTATCGTCTTCTCCATTACTGGAATCATACTTTTCTTTTACTTCTATTACTGAAGTAAACACGCTTGATTTGAAGTCTTTTTCATTGAGATTTACACGTTTAAAGCCCCCAATTTTTCTGTAAAAAGTATTTTTTGCAACAAAACACATTTGATATAAAAAAAGAAGATCCGCTACCCCTGGTTTCAAATAAAAAACTGTAGATTAGGTATCACACAATCAACCAGCTCTACAAACAATAAAAAGTTGGATGATAAAAAATAACCCCCATAAGACAAATCTAAAAAACGGAAAAGAATACCGAAACCAATTCTCTTAGGAACCAACTTCATTGGAAGCCGCCCTATCAGGAACCAATCCGCCAAAAGCTCCCTCATATCCTTCACCCTTCTCTTCAGCCCTCACTCCTCATCTTAATCTCCATCCTATCGGCAACCATCCTGCCAACAATCACCTCAGCAGAAACCAACCCATTCTTTAGCGCGCCCTCCACCACGCTCTCCAGCAGATTCTCCATTCTCTCAGCATTCATTACACCGGAAGCCACTCCACATTCTCAAGCTTGCTCTCCAACCCATCCTTCATCCACCCTTTAACTCACGCGCCACACCGCTTTTCGCCTCACCCTTTAAACGCTGCTCTCTTTAGCCCACTCTTTACATTGCATTTAGAAGAGCACGCAGCATGCACAATCCCTCTGTTTTCACCTTTCGGAGTTTTACGCTTTATTGTTTTTACGATAAAATGTAAAACAGTAAAGCAAACTTGCGATAAAAGCACCGCGGCAACATATTCGGAATGAAACTTGAGTAAGAGGGGAACATCTTAAAATTTACTCCATTCATCCACACACTCTTCACCCTCCTTTCCAGCACACGCGTCGTTACGCTCTCCACCCCATTCTCCACCCCTCTCTACCCCCACTCTCTACCCCCACTCTCTACCCCCTCGACAACAACCTTCACCAATCTCTAACCTCATTGAAAGGCTGTCACTCTTACAAACATTTGTAAATCTCTTTCAGACCTTTATCCTTTTTTCCTTTATCTTTTTAGGTCTTCATTCATTGAGTATACGGCATCACTCTCACCATTTTTTATACATAAGCAGATTTACAGACTTAGTCTTCTCGTCGAAATTCTGTTCTGATACTGTTCTGATAAATGAGAAAAGTATTTTTTACAACGACAGTATGTTGCTTATAACACTCTAAATGCCGCATATAGAATACTATTTGAGTAAAATAATTAATACATTAAGAAAAATAAATTATCGAATAAATTGGAAATAAAATAACAAATTTATTAAGATATTTTCCCTCTATATACTGTTTATTGTATTTAAATTTTGCAGCACAAGCATCTCAGAGGCATATATTTTAATAATATCTTGCGAGAACGAAACAAAAGAAAGAAATGAGTAAAGAACAGCACTCAGATTTCCCAATGACCTTAGACTTTTCAGCTCCTTTTACTTGCTATCCCATCATACAATCGTCTTAAATATTAAGGCTGCAAAAGAAACATCCATGGCAGATGCACCAGGCAATCGGGAGGAGAGATAGAAAGAACAAACTTCCCTAGTTTTCTCAACTTTTCTCAGAGAATTAACGCATTACCGACAGGATGTCCCTCACCCACACAGGACACATCGACCCAACCTCCACAAAATATACTCCCCGCAAAATACACCTTGGCTCCTCAGGATTTTCCTAGCTCTCGTAGGCATTTGAGCACCTATGAACCTTTTCATCATGGCATAAAAAGAAATTTGCCTGCACTACTTTTTGTCACCCATTTTTCTATGATGATCTGTATAGATCCCTAAAATCCTATTTTTCATTATCCATAAAATAGAATTTGAAATAATTCATGAAGTAAAAAAGGAAAAATTTGAGAAAATCAAAGAAAAATTTTATTCTTTTTTATAGATGTTGTATTTTTACTATATTAATTTAAAGTTAATTTATGTATTATCCATATTGTTACTAATAAATGAAGGGGAAAAGCTATGAATATCAGATATTTTTTTATCGCTGGTGCAATCACAAGTTGTTTAGCTGTTGCGCTTCAAGAATCTGATCATATAGTTATTCAACAACCAGAACCTGTTGTTGCTCCTTTTACTGTTCTTGAAACTGATTTAAAAATTCTTGAACCAACAAAGGGTACAGTGGACAACGTTATAACCATATATGGTAGATATAACCCTACTTCATTCCATAGAAGTCTAGAAGAATTACACAAAAAAGGTATAAACTTATGGGATGCATTATTTGAATTCATGCACTCTGTTGTAACATTTTTCACGAAACTATTTAGTTAAGGAAAAATGCGAGAGGCAGCTAATATTTCATCAAATAAACACCTCCACATTATGATCTATGACAAATCTGAATATGGAAAAGCCCCTAGAAATACGGGGCTTTTTTATTTCGCTTTTCTTTTTAGCAACAAATATATTTTATAAAAGAATATATTCTTTTGATCTCTGTTATATCTTTTGGCTGCATAATGCCTCTTTTCCTCCGAGACAAAGCAACAATCTTTTCCTTAAAGACCAGAGAACAGTAAATTTGACATCAATTGTTCTCTCACATACCTCGCTTCATGTCGTTTTTAGTCTGCTCTCTATTTAAAAGCTTGCTGTTGTTCTTCATTTTTCTAGAATTTTTGCGAGGCTTTTGATATCGTATGAAGAATCCCTTCGTTTTCCTCAACAATGGGGGTACTTTAAATAATCAATTTTTATATTGAGAGACTGTTCGTTGACTATCTTTGATGGTGACAAGATCGGGACAGCGCTTTCTCTCACCGGCTTTAAATTTTGCTTTTCCATCAGACACAATGAATCCTTATTCCCTTCATTTTTGTTTTTTCTTATCGACTAGCTTTCTATGATAAACTCTTTGTTTATTGCACAAACCCGGATCTTTGACTCTGAAGGTCTAATCTCTCCACTTCCATGAACAAAATCTTGATTTAAAAAAGAGACGTATAGCCCTGCGTTTGAAAAGATTGGTGTGATTGTAGTTTGCCTGTTGTCATGCTAACTCCGCCGCTTCTTAAATGTTTTACAGCACTTCATATTTTATAGAACTGGCCATCAGCGTTTTCTCTGCAGAGAACCCCGTCACTGATCACTGATTTCCACCTATTCTATCAAAATGTAAGGAAAAGCTTACACACCAATGTAAAACTGTCCATTGGATTACAAACCAAAGAGCCTTACGAAAACAGCCGATAGGCTTTCCATGCCTTCGATTGGTCAAAATACGCAACGCACATGCGTAGGCAATTTGATGGATTCATGCATTTTTAATGCATGTAACAGCTTTAATAAAAATTTTCCCCCCTCTTTTAAAAAGCTATGAAGATTTATATTAAAAGGTGTAACATCTCTCAAACATGGCTTAACATGGGTTTATAAAAGAATAGTGGCCTATAAGAAAAACAGCCTTTTAAGATGAGATCATGATCATTGATATCCCTAGGCTTCATAACAATATCCTAACAAAGACCCATCAAGTCTTGTAACAGAACAGCAAAGATTGAAACGAAAAGTTTAAAGATTATCCTCTATAAAGGATATCTTTAAAAGAAAAAGACTGAGACAAGAAGAAATCAACAGAAACGGACTATTTTGTCATTCATATTGTATTTTCAGGTTCTTATTGAATTTTCATTTGAAAAGATAAGCTGTATTATGGTATTATGATGTTGTTTTTTGCAGGTGTCACCTGTTTAAAAGATGAAAAATTTTCCTCTAAAAGGGATATAAAAACATGCTAAACAAAGTGATCCCCCTCAGGCATCCTGGTTCTGCTCCCAAAAGCAGAACAATAGCTTCTGGAACAGAGTTTAAAAACTTGCGCAAAGCTTTTTCTCACAAAGAGGCAAATGAAACAACCAATCAGAAAACAAAATGACATTCCCTTATGGTTTTCATACACATCAATATCTAGCAAAAGTTGCTCTTTCATAGCGAAGTATAAATTCAAAGGTTATTGAAGAAAACCAATGAGAAGGTGGAAATGGCAAGATAAAATAGGGGGAGTAAACAACTTGCAACAGAGATTATATTGCCACAATTTCAAGGCACTTTATCCTTTTTTGAAAGAAAAAAACCACTTTAAACGCTTGGCTTTTCATCAGTAACCAACCACCATTCTGCCTCCTCAATGACAGATGCCCTTAGGTGCTTCTTAAGACACTGTAAATCTTAAAGAAGAAGTTCGTTTTTGATTCAAACGGTAAGATCATGAAAATACGTAAAAAACGCGGTAGACCTAGAATAACAGGTAAGCCAAGAGAACCAAATGGCCGTATCTCACGCTCGAAAAGACCACATAAAGCCCCTCCCCAATCTATGATTGAAATGCGTGCAAAACACTTTGGTTTGAGCATAGAAGAAGCCAAAAATCCGCTTTCGGGTTCTTATATTGGGCGACTTTGTTTGCTTGGGTATAAACAAGGTAGCACAGGCATCAGTAAAGAGCAATATGATACTGCCCAACGGTATCTCCAAATCAGAAACGACTATTTATGCGCAAAAGGTTTACCGAGTGGCTATTATGATGACTTTACGCATGCATCATCAGATGAAAAGGCACAAAAACAGTGGGTTCGCAGAGCAACCGATCACTATGAAGAGATGCAAGAAGCGATCAAAGAAGCACAACAGCTGCATCGCCAATATAACTTTCATGCGGCATTACAATATCTTGTTGTAGAAGATCAATCGCTTTCCTATCTTGTCTGTTCGTTGCGTCTTGTTCTTGACGCACTTCATAAACATTTTAACAGTTAAACAAAGAATGATCATTCGATGAAAGGGCACGATAATGTGTAAAACATTTGCACATTGTGCGCCTATATTCATGGGGCGTTATAATACTTTACTGTAGACTGAACTGAGAGCCTCAAAATTTTTTGCAAAATTGCAGCGTGATAGCTTTAAAAGGAGAAGAAAAAGCCTCACCACATCAACAGCCCCGCCCCCGCTTCTTGACATCCACCTCACCAAAAATCACACCACCAGCAGCCACTCAACCGTCAACCACCTCATCCTTTCGCATACTCTTTGCCTTACTCTCTACCCCACGACATCCAGTTTCACCGCCAACCATCTCACCAAAAACCAACTCTTCAGAAGCTAGCATATCAGCAGCAATCAACCTCGTAGCTTAATCTTCGTAAAATCCCTTTTCTCTTCGGTTCTTGAAGAAGGAAAACACTCAAGTTTAGAGTCTGTCCTTTTCAATTCTGCTTTATGCAGAACTTTTTATAAACCAACAGCCAACTTCACCGGCAACTATCTCAACAAAAATCACACCACCAGCAGCCACTCAACCGTCAACCACCTCATCCTTTCGCATACTCTTTGCCTTACTCTCTACCCCACGACATCCAGTTTCACCGCCAACCATTTCACCAAAAACCAACTCTTCAGAAGCTAGCATATCAGCAGCAACCAACCTCGTAGCCTTAATCTTCGTAAAATCCCTTTTCTCTTCGGTTCTTGAAGAAGGAAAACATTCAAGTTTAGAGTCTGTCCTTTTCAATTCTGCTTTATGCAGAACTTTTTATAAACCAACAGCCAACTTCACCGACAGCCACTCCACCAAGAAGTCCGCCTCGACCTAACTCACCAGCAACCATACCATAAACTGAAGAAAGATGAAGAAGTGGTTCTTGTTCCGCATCCGAAAAAAAACTTCTGATTGAAACGCCACACTCTTTTGCATAACCAGTAGGTTGATTAAAATAAAAAATACAAGATCTCACTTTTTCTGTTGACAATAGAGGGAAAATCGTATTTAATGACATATGCGGGAGAGGTTCTTTTGTATCTAGATTTCACCGTATCCCCAGTTTCAATATAAAGACCTAGTATTTAATATAAAGGCGAAGTAAAAAGAAGCGAAGCATTCAAGCGAGTCAGGATGCGTGAGCTACTCTGTCCTACTAGGCCAATGTGTATGAATTTGTTGGTAAAGTGAGCCATGTCAGTGCGGAGGAAAAACCCAGTTTTCATATCCTAGAAAAGGATTCATCCGTTAATCCTCCCGTTTAATCTTCTGGCAAATCTGCCGACCGACAATACCTTTGAAACGCTTCACTTTACCCTTGCGGATTATCGTGTTAAAAGTGAAAGCATTTTTTCAAAAACCAATAAAGAATTGACCATAAAAATAAGAAATTGATCAATTGTATTGCTCATGTAATTCCTCAAAAGCAAGCCAATGATGGATGCAGCCATCCTCAAAGCAATGTGGATTGTTGCTGACAATAAAAGGGCTATTCATTTTAAGGCTTTCATCCGGCTTAAAACCTTCAAACCATTCGTTTTAAACCTTTAACTCCAAACAATTCATTCGTTGAGATTTCCTCTTTGATCTACGTATAACCAAAGATCTACATCCAGCTAAACATGCGCATATTGGAAGACTTATCAGGAAAACCAATGTGTTATTACCGATGCAAAGCAGAGCAGCATAAAAGCTTGAAAAGCAAAAAGAGCATACAGGAAGCAGCAATCAAGAAGCATAAAATGTTGTTTCCGCAAAGTCTAAAACAACTAAAATTGAGAAGTCATCAATATCTTCTCTCAAGAAGACTGAAAATTTGAAGGAAACCATGCAACTGAAAATATCCTCAGCAGTTTTCAAACACGACAGCTGCACTGCGTTGTGCGTAAGGGTGTACATACCAGTGTGAAACAAGTTGAGCATTTCGCCAAAAAGCAGGATTTCTTAAGTTGCACAAATCCAATCAAAAGTGTAAGATTTTTACATGAAAGCAAAAGCCTAAAGCAAAATTTTGCAACGGTTCTTCTTGGCTCTAAAACGTCAGAGTCACTTCAATTTTTTAAAGCAAAAGAAATAAACCACAGTGCAACTTACACGCAGTTTGCAAAGAGCAAAATCTTTCTTGCATGGTTTTATGGATGGTGTTCTTCAGGGCGAAAAAGTACTTATTGTGTTTCTGAAAGAAAGAGGAAATGAGCGCCCAAAAGTGGAAGAAAAATAATGTCTCCCGTGCAAAAAGAGAGAGGCCCTCAAGTGCGAAGAGCAGATCCAAACCAGAAATTGCAAGTTCCCTAAAACGACCTCCCCATGAAAGAGTCATCTAAAACAAGATAGATTCCACTTGCTTGATAGCATAAGCCGCCACAAGAAGACTAAATTCTGTTTTTCAATTTGTTTCCGCATAACAGATTGCGATTTTATTTTGACCACAAATTATCGAGAGCTTTTCCCCTTTTTCCAGAAAAATGATGCAAAAAAACTCTCTGAGCAGATTGGCATCGTTTGCGAGAAAACGCGCTTTGCGCAAAAAGCTCTTCAAGCTTCTTCATTGCCTGATTGTTCTTTTCCCCTGATGATTCTTTTCCCCTGACAAAAATGAACATGCAGCGAAGTGCTTTTGATGATTTTGTTTAACTTTCCGATGGGAGAGAAGCCTGTCATTGCCGCGTTGAGACTCTCAAATAGGAGAAAAAAGCTTTCATTTTAAAAGATCAAGATAAAGTTTCAAATGCTTTCAAGCTTCTAACAATTCTGACAAATTTTGAAGATGCACAGTATAAACCGGATTTTTGATCCTTTGTTGAAAAACAGAGAGTTCTATTGAAAACAGGGGGTCTGGCTTAGAAAGCCTTCTTACGAAAGCTTCTGAGGTTAAAAACATGACCTCATTTTCCTGCCTTTCCGGGTGAAAAGGAAGCGAATAAACAAAACATTGCTTTAGCTAACCATTATTTAGCCAGAATACGAAAACAATATTTCATGCTCCCTCTTAACACGGAGATGAATATTATGAAACCACAAAATTCAAACAGCACCCCTCATCATTCATTCAGCACACAAAACAGCGATATCGAAAATGAATCTTTAGAAAGTCTTCTTGCACGTTTAGAGAATGAAGACTCGGAAAAAGTAGAAAATGAAGATATCTCTGTCAATCATGAAAAATTAAAAGGTATTATTACAGACTTGGAGAGCGATCTGGCCAGTGGCAAATGGATCAATACCTTTTATGCCAACATAGATCTTAGAATGATGCCCGCCCTGGTAAAACAGGCGAACACTAAATATCCAGAAATGAATCTTAAACTCGCTCTGACACCTCAAGAGCTTGTCTTGTCCATAAAAGAAACAATCAACAGCGGAGTTCAATCTTCCAGATTTATAGTAAACCTCGGGGGAAGCAGAATCCATTTTGCAGTCATCGATCATCAAACCGTTGCCGACAAGACATCCTTGCTCTTGCTTGAACCTACATCCTTCGAGAATGGAAGCGCAGCGATGATGGGGTTGAGGACGAAAAAAGCTCTTCAAGATTCTGACCTGTCTCATTATTCCTTTTCCATGGCAGAAATGAATATCCAACGAAGCACTTCTGAATGTGGAATTTTTAGTTTGGCTCTGGCCAAAAAACTTTATCTTGAATCTGACAAATTAAAAAAAATGCACACAGATAATGTTAACGGTGTTTTGTCTGATCCAGAGAGTGCTTATTTATCTTCTGATAAATTGGATCAATATCTTCCAATCACTTTATATAAACACACGCAAAGTACAAAACGTCTCAAGCAATATGTAAAAGCAAATCCGGGAAGTGAACATAAAAGCATTAACAAAAAGGAGGAAACTCTTTTTGAGAGATTTGAGAAGAACTTAACTTTAAAAGAGGACAAAGCTTTCTCTGTTTCGACACATAAAAAGAGGATTTCTGAATATAAATCTCTGCTTAAATTATGATATAATTTTTTTAACATTGTTGGCCAAGATGCATAGGAATTGGCCAAGGTGCGTGGGAGTTGGCCAAGGTGCATGGGAGTTGGCCAAAGTGCGTGGGAGTTGGCTAAGGTGCATAGGAGTTGGCCAAAGTGCATAGGGGGTAGCCAAGGTGCATGGGAGTTGGCCAAAGTGCGTAGGAATTGGCCAAGGTGCGTAGGAATTGGCCAAGGTGCGTGGGAGTTGGCCAAGGTGCATGGGAGTTGGCCAAAGTGCGTGGGAGTTGGCTAAGGTGCATAGGAGTTGGCCAAAGTGCATAGGGGGTAGCCAAGGTGCATGGGAGTTGGCCAAGGTGCGTAGGAATTGGCCAAGGTGCATAGGGGTTAGCCAAGGTGCGTGAGAGTTGGCCAAAGTGCGTGGGAGTTGGCCAAAGTGCGTGGGAAGGTAGGCCTTTGTATGAGCGATTGGTTTTAGCCAATTTATGGAGATTAGTCGATTCATTTGCTTTTTCGAGCAGCGGGCATATGAAAGCAAAACAGCTGTGCCGTCAGAAAGGCGTACCTTAGAACTGTGTGAAGCGTTTCAGGGCTTTTTGCGGCGACAAGAGAGATCTCTCCCAACAGGAAAAATACTTAATGCTTTTGCAAGAGTATAAGCGGGAGCGTGTATTTTTTTAAAGACTCTTCGTGTCGAGTTCTTCAAGGATGATCATTTTTCCTCTTAAAACACCTGTGCATTCTCTCAAATGCCTCCGCATTCATGATCATAAGAAATTTGAACCTGACAGGCAGCGTTAGAATATGCTTTCCAACAACTCGGAAGTTGTTTAAACAACGCTAAACTTAGTCATTAATAAGCTGAGAATATTGTCCCTGGCGATTGCCTTTCTAATGGCTCTGCCGCTCTAAGATCTCTCAGGAATTTCTTAAGAGAGAATACAAAATCTTTGAGATCAACAGCTTTTCTACTCAAAGAATGCGTAAGAGCCTTTTTTAAGAATCCAGTATTTTTAACAATTTGCACACCCTTTGTTTTTCGCTATACTTTCAAAGTGCATGTGCAAAAGACCGACACTCTCTGATTTCAAGGATATCTTGTAAAAGCTGTTTGGTTAAGCTTGCGGAATTTTACCGCATTCGCTTCTATTCAATTGAGGGATTTCCATTTTTTATTTCTTATACGACCGGGAGCCACCCGCACCCCCTCCATCAAGCACCCATCTCCCAGTAACCAACTCATCAGGAGGTCCCTCATCTTTAGCTTAATTCTTCACTACACTCCCCACCCATATCCCGCATCTCCCCTTTTAACCTGCGCGCTATGCCCCTTTTCACCCACCCTTTAGATCATTGAATTTACCCTTTATTAGCATTTGTAAGGACGCTCATAATGCACATCTCTCTCTTGCTCTTTTTCAACTTTACACTTTATCATTTTTACGATGATACGGAAAACAGTAAAGAATAGCAGATAAAAAATTCTGTTCCGGGAGGAATGAAAAAAAAGAGCCAAGCTTGCGTAAAAACACCATTATAACCTCTTTGAGGGATCGTTTAGGAAAAAGGAGGAACACATTAATTTTCTCCATTCACCCACATCGTTCTTCACCCTGCTGTTCACTCCGTCAGCAACCACCCTTAGCGAAGCAGGCCCCTCACCGACAACTGCCTCACCGGCACTCCACCAAGCCCCCAACTCACCAGGCTCCCTCACCAAACAATCAACCTCGTGGCTTAATCTTTACAAAATTCCATTTCTCTTCTGTTTTTAAAGAGCAGGAAAATCCAGTTTTAAAGTCTGTCATTCAGCTCTGCTTTGTGCAGGGCTTTTTTTATGGAGAAATTTATGCGAAAAATATCACAAGAAGGACTTGCACTGATTAAACAGTGGGAAGGATTGCGCTTAAACGCCTATCAAGATGCTGTCGGTCTATGGACAATAGGTTACGGCCATACCAGTGATGCTGGAAAACCTTCTGTTCGCAAAGGCATGAAGATCACAGAAAAGAAAGCTGCAGAACTTCTTTGTCAAGACTTGCAACAATTTGAAAATGCTGTTGAGCAAGCTGTTACCGTTTCTTTAACAGATGAACAATTCGCAGCATTAGTGTCCTTTTGTTATAATGTAGGAACGGCAGCATTTTGCAATTCTATGCTTTTAAAAAAGCTTAACAAGGGTGACTATGAATCGGTTCCAGCCGAATTACAGAAATGGACCAAAGCAGGTGGGAAACGCCTTCAAGGTCTTGTGAATAGACGTGCAGCCGAAGCAGGATTATGGGCGAAAGGGTCTTATGTTTCTTCTAATACTCAAACAGTGGAAATAAAAGCATCAACGGGGTTTTTAAAAGCAGAAGCGCTTCCACCAATTATTGGTTCTTTTTCTGGACTTGGAGGCTTGCTCACAGGCCATGGTCCTGTCCAATGGGCCTTAGCTTTTGTGATGATTTTAGCAGCATGTGCCGGCATTGTCTTTGTTGCTAAACGCTTTCAGGAGCAACGCTTATGATTTGGTCGATGAAAAAAAATTTAACAATGATAGGAGCAGCTTTAGCCACTTTTTTTCTCGCTTTAGTAAGAGCTTTTATTCTCGGCAAAAAGGTTGGGCAGCAAAAGCAACCAGAAAATACTTTAAAATCAGCAATAACACGGCTCGAGGTAGAAAATGAAATTAACAAAAAAAGTGATACTGATGTGCGTACTGAGCTCTCTGACTGGGTGTGCGATAAATGAACCTTCTTCCTGTGGAGGTTGGTTGCCCATTTATTTAAACAGAAAAGATCTGAATATCATCAGCACAAACTTAGCAAGAGAAATCTTAAAACATAATAAGCAGGGTGAACGACTATGTGGGTGGGAACATGGTGAGAAAAAAAACTGAAAAAACGACAGAACTCACAGAAGCAGAAAAAGAAATGCTTCAGGAAATGATCCTCACCTATCAAAGTATAAAGGTGATGTCTCGCTGTATAAAATGGCTCGTATTTATCATCTTTCTGTTTGTTGTTGATCTTGCGCGTCTTATAGACGCAATAGAGAATATCTTTGCACATTTAAAGCAATGGATCTTGAAGAAATGAAGGACAAAATGCTCCACCGATTTATTGCTAGAGAGAGCAAAAACTCCTTGTTTAAGAAGATTCATAAAAATATATCGTGCTTTTGCATATCACCCATACCTGCTCCATCGCTGTATCACACTCTTTACGCACTTTTTTCAGTTCCTCAGTCACTCTGCAGAACAATTTCGTACGCTTGATAAAAGAATAATGCAATGCGAAAATAAGCATAGAAAATAAAATGCCCAATATCCTCAAACTCTGGATACCGAGGATAACGAATATCACAAGCTCCTGGTCACGTTTTCCCTGTAGCGTTTTAGAGAGTGATCGCTTTGTCTCGTTGCTGGGTTGCTTCTTCCAGCTGCTGAATGTTGTTTTCAATTGCCCGGTCAAGACTATGATGGGCCCTGCAACAAAAGATGCCAAGAAAAAAACACAGACCAATAGGAAGCCTCTCTCAGCATCTTAATAAGCATTCTCTCCTACTATTAGTTGTCTGTAAAGATGGGAATCCTTAAAACCGCCATGATGACAGAGCTAAAAAATATTATTTTATAATCTTTTGTCCCCAAAATCATAGATTCTTTGAAAGAAACGGGGCTTGCTGCTGTGTCAAGAAGCTAAACTCTGTCCCTTTGTCTCTCTCAGAGCTGCTTAATTGCTGTGTTCGCTCTTTTGCAATTCCTTGCCTTCTACAATCTCGCACGCTTGATAAAAAAATATGGCGTTTTGTAGAACGATCGGTTTATATTTCTGTTCAAGCGAGCTGTTCTAGTTTCTGAAGCATTTTTTTCACTCTATAATTGCGTATACTGTGTAATATCAAAAGAACAGGCAAGGATACGAAAACACATGCCCAGAAAAAAACGGCAGTAAAGATCCAAATATCAAGCCATTCCACTCAAGCACTAGACGGAACCAGAAGCAAGAGCTCCACATACCCTAAAATACCCAAGACCAACAAGGATGAGAGAAATGGCAAATATTATTTATTATAATTCCTTTTTGAAAGAATCAGAGACTGTTCGGAAAGGAAGCGCACTGCCGTACCCAAAGCTAAATTTTTTCCCTTCCGCTCCTTATTTAAACTGCTCAATTGCTGGATGGCACTTTTTTCAGTTTCCGCGCCATACTGAACACCCTTACCACACGCTTAACAAAAGATTAATAAATAGCAACAATTGCCATAATGACAAAAACGACAACCATGGCATCTACCACAATCGAGAGGACCGTGGTTAAGACCATAAAATCAATCACTTTTCTTTCTCCTCTATCGCGCTTGTGTAGAATGATTGGTTTGTCTCGCTGCTCAGGTGATTTTTCCAGCTGCTGAATCATTTTTTCTCATTCATGATTCAAGAAAATGTGGAGGACAAAAATGAACGGAAAGAAGAGGAAAGCAAAGCTTAAAAGTGTCTTCAGCAGGAGGAATTCTCAAGGCCCCCACACCACTCCACCCAGATGCACGCAAAAACTGTGGCAATTGTGTTCCTTAGCAACTGTTATATCACCAGCTCTCTCAGTCTCTCTAAAACATTCCTTGAAACTTTTTTGCAGCCATTGCTTGAAGCTGTTCCGGAGATATTGCGTAAAAAAAATCTCTGTATATAAGATAGAAACTGCAACAAACAGCAATCCTATGAAAGATAGGCAGAATATTCTTTTATAATCTTTCGATGAAAAAAAACCATCGCTTCTTTAAAGGAAAGAAGTTTAGATCCTTTATCAAGTGGTGAATGTGAGACAGAAACCGTCTCCCCTGGCGCTTGGGCAGATTGGTGTTGTGGTTGTTTGTCATGGCTGACATTCCCCAAATTTTTTCAATAGTTTAAGCTCTGCTCAATTTTGCAGCACGAAGCATCACGAAAGGCATCTCCGTAAATATCCCTCACTGACTCCCTATACTGATCAACATAAATAAAGAAAAGCGTCCACACCACCGTGAAACTCTAGATGAGTTATAAAAACCAAAGAGAAATAAGAAAACATCCCCGCGCCTTTGACTCGTCAACACACACTTTATCCCTGCGCGGATATTTGATAGCTTTATGTAATGGGAGAGTTTTGTAACAACTTTAATGAAAGTTTTCAATCCTTATTTTAAAAGAGCCTTGAGGATTCACCGCATAAATCAAAACAACATTAATTTACACTGCATGGGTTTAGAGATCTGCTAACAGTTTTGTGTAGCCTTAAGCTGTGAAGAAAACCTCTATAGAAAATGGTGCGGAATATATCACCAAGTTTAGGAAAAACATACAATTCAAGAGGTGTGTTCACCACCTTGCTGCTGTTTCCTCATTTTTCAATTCCCTTCTTTCGCTTCAAAAGCACTCAAAATATAATCTCTCTTAAAGAAACACAGCCACCAGCCCGTGGTAATTTTTCCTTTCGCGAATCGGATTGATTCCTTGGTTCAAAAGTTAACGGCAAGCAGCAGCCTTAGATTTTACACCTTTTAAAGAGACAATATCACAAGAAATCTAACCCCATTTCATAACGTTTTTTATGAAGATCGAATCTAAAAATCCATCTCCCTTGATCTGCTGCCGTTTCGATTCGCTTCAAAAGCACTCAAAGTAATCTCTCTATAAAGAAACACAACCTCCAGCCCGTAGTAATTTTTCCTTTCGCGAATCGGATTGATTCCTTGGTTCAAAAGTTAACGGCAAGCAGCAGCCTTAGACTTGGTATCTTTTAAAGAGACAATATCACAAGAAATCTAACCTCACTTCATAACGTTTTTTATGAAGATCGAATCTAAAAATCCATCTCCCTTGATCTGCTGCCGTTTCGATAAGCCACAAACCTGCTCCATCAGCATATTTTCCTTTGGGCAGATTTTCCATGGATAAAACGGAGAGTTTGTTTTACACTCTTGTTCTTGGAAGCACCTCTAAAATCATCTTTCGCACCATCTTTTGAATTGTGCTTGGAACACTCTCATCTGATATCAAAATTACAGAGACCAGAAATAAAATACAATAAAAACAATTTACTAAAAGGAGAAAATGAGAGATAAGGCGCTATCAGATGATAGCGTAGAGAATTCTAAGGAAAGAGGAAAATGGTGCGGGTGGTCGGACTCGAACCGACACTCCTCTCGGAACCAGATTTTGAGTCTGGCGCGTCTACCAGTTCCACCACACCCGCACACTGTCATAGAATAACAGACTTAGCTATTATCTCTTTGCACTATATGAAGAAGCACAGATTCGTCAACACCAGACTTCTCGTTTTTTAAGCATTCGTATTATTTTTGTTCCATTGGAATTTATGGAGGATTTTTCCCTCAGAGAGTTTTATAGAATGTTTGCTTCTGTTGACGAATCTGTGCTTCTTCATGGATTTAGGGAGTATTTTCCCTATCTGGTTTATGGAGTGTGCCCGGCCTCTTTGGATTTATAAGCTATTTTCCTCACCTAGCTTATAGAGTATAATTTGCAAAGTTTTTACCTCTTAGGCTTATGAAAGACCTGATGATATTAAACAGATTAAAGCTTTGGACGATTTCTTTAGCGAATCGACGTACAGCACCACACTGGCTTGGGTTCATTGCTTTTATGGAAAGTTCTGTCTTTCCGATTCCGGTAGATGTTTTGTATATTCCAATAGCACTTGTCCATCCCAAGAAGGTTTATCGCTATGCTTTTATTGCCACGGCGTGTTCTGTTTTGGGGGGAATTTTTGGTTGGTTTATTGGAAATTTTGCCTATGACAGTCTTGCCAAACCGATTTTAGAATTTTACGGTCGAATTGAAAATTTTCAAGCGCTGCAAAACGGTGTGACACTGCAATTTCTAGTAATTTTACTGGCTCTTTCAGGTTTTTTGCACCTTCCACCTATCAAGATTGTCACGATTTTGGCAGGTGTCATGGGTATGCATCTTGGACTTTTTGTTCTCACTTGTATTTTTGCACGGGGGGCTCGTTTTTATCTTCTCGCGTGGCTCATTCGGCGTTTTGGACGTCAAGCAATGAATTTTCTTGCCCGTCATTTGCAATGGATTGCTCTTATTGGTTGTATTATGCTTTTATTGATTTATGGCACTTTCACAGCTTTTGTGAAGAAATACCTTTTATTGTAAGGAACATGCGCAATGACATGCATCTTATCTTCCCGATCTCTTTTGAACAGGCATTTTCATTGTGAACCAAGCAGAAAAGAACAAAGTTTATGGGCTTTTTTTCTGTTTTTTTGTCTGTCTGCCACTATAGGTCTCCTACTCGGCTTTGAACATATTGGAGGTTATCTTCCTTGCGATTTATGCCTCATTGAACGTTTTCTGTATTATAGTGCTATACCATTTTTGATTTTAGCCGGTTTTGGGGCATGGTTTTTTCGCATGTCTTTTTGGGTACAACTTTTATTTTTGTGTGTTTTTGTCTTAATGAGCATCAGTCTTGTTTTAGGAATATATCATGCGGGTATCGAATATGGCTTTTGGCTAGCTCCTTCCAGCTGTGGTTCCCGTGCCCCAAGAGTGATCACAGACGTCACCCAGCTGTTTAACCGATTAAACAACATCCACCCTCCTTCCTGTTCTGAAACATCAAAACGCTTTCTTTTTCTCTCATTTGCTGGTTGGAATGTCGTTTCTAGCCTGTTTTATATGCTGACCAGCCTCTATATTGCTTCAAAAGGACTCCTTTCAGGCCACCTAAAATTATAACCACAAAACACAAACGAAACCGCGTGCATCCTTATTTCTCTCATTCTCTCCAATCCAAGTGTACGTCAAAATTTTGCTCACTTTTTTCCCCTCTTTATCTCAGTATTGCAGGCGTTTTCCGGTACGCATGGCTTCCTTTTCCTGCAACACCCACCTCTGCTGCTCCAACCTTTGCACTAAGACAGCAAAAAATTAAAAGACACGCATATTTTATCATTTCATTTTTCTGTACTTCTTTACAATATTTTGATTGAAGCACACCTGGAAAAGGTTTGTAAGAGAAATGAAGGATAAAGGTCAAAGAAATACGAAGGATCTGCTCTGTCCGAGGACGAAAAACACAATGCCTCTTTTTTCATCCTTATCGCCTTTCCCAGATATAAGCCAACTTGAAGCGCACCTTGAAAAGGTTTATAAGAGAAATGAAGGGTAAAGGTCGAAGAAATACGAAGGATCTGCTCTGTCCGAGGATGAAAAACACAATGCCTCTTTTTTCATCCTTATCGCCTTTCTCAGATAAGCCAGCTTGAAGTACTCGATGACATATGATGGATCCTATGACCCCAATGCATGGCAAGAAACATCATACACGCTTTGGAGATCTCAATGCTCCTTACAAAAGCCGCCCTTTATAAAACCATCCATTAAATTTGCACCACGCATGAGGCAAGTTTTTTGGTGTGATTTTGCTCATGATGCAATATTGCCTGAATCTTGGAAAAAGCGATCTATTTTCGTGCTCTAAGAAGGCAAAACTGTATAGAAATGTTACAGTTTTAACCTTTACGATGAAATCACAACCGAAGAGTCTCGCTGCTTATCCGCTGCAATCTTCTATAGAATATAAAAAAGCACGGATTATCTCATTATGTTACAGCAGTCTGCGTGAGTCACTTAAGTTGTTCGCACACCGTTCCAAGGTTGCCTTAAAGAAGAGTTTGATAAAATTGTAATTTTTATACTCAAATATTTACCGCGTTTACGACATCAACTTTTAAAAGAAATGAACAGATTGTTATCTGCGGTTTCCATAATGATGGCTGCTCCCCAGCAAGGGGAAACAGGAATGCAGGAGTGGACAACCGCTCCTTTTATCGTTTTAGGCGGTATACTTCCTGCTATTTAAGAAGTCTTGTGAGATATTTTCAGCTTATCCCTGAAAAATCTTCAGCACTCTTTCTGCTGTTCCTAGTCTTCAAGTATCTGCCAATTGGATCAACAAAATGGTTTTTGTGCTGTTAAATCAGTCAATTTTTTTATGCCATCCGCTCAAACTGCGCAATAAACATCCTTAAAGGCGGTTCTAAAGAGCTAATAAAAACTGTTTCAGATCAGCACCATCCTTGTCTTTACCAAGATCCAATCTTGCCAGGACTCTTGCACTTAAACGGTTTTGTAGCCTTCCTTTTCAATCCACCCACCAATTCCACCTTTTGAACTGCGATCCAAAAATTTTTATTGATTATAGACAAGAGCGCATGAGATTGATAATTTATGATGAAAAATCAATAGATTGATTCCTTTGGAAACAAAATTTTTTCCAACAGAGCTTCCTTCGTCTAATCCACCAACATAATCTCTGGCCCAATCCTTCGACAGAATCTTCCAAGTCCCTCGGCACAATCCTTTGCATTTCTCTGTGCCGACAATTGTTTCCCCTAGAGCTTTTATAAACTGGCTTTTTTCCTGACTTTTTCGACCGATTTTTTTGTTTTTTTGACCAAAATGCTTCTTTTTTTCACCACTCTTTTTTCTCAATTCTTGTATTTTAGATTGACTTTCGCTTTTTTCATCTTATATCTTAGAATTATTCTAAAGTGCAAAGGAACAGAAAATGTTGAAGTCGTTTTTTTCATTTGTACAACGCAAAGCTCTGTCCTTTCGTTCAGCACAAAAGATGATGCTTCGTGCCCTTAAAACAAAAGAGCAATATGCAGCTCTCTATTTAAGATACGCGAAAGCTTTAGAGCCTTATTCTTCCAAGCAAGCAGCAATTTTTACAGCAATGGGCATCCAAGAGCTTGAAAATTATAAAAAGCTTCTTTGCCTTTCTTGTAGCAGCCGTACAAGCAGTCATAGTGTCAGCGCTGTAGGGTCATTGTGTAAACGGCCTTCTTTTGTAACAAGCAAGCGCCACTACGCAAACTCTCGAACAACAACGACAAATCAGACCACAAAAAAGCCATCAAAAACCCAAAAACAAACGCTTTTAACGTGGATTCAGCCTGGTCTTGCGGGATTAATGGACGGATCAGTTTCCACCCTTGCACCAATTTTTGCGGCAGCTTTTGCAACGGGTGATACACATCAAACCTTTTTGATAGGGCTCTCGGCTTCGATTGGTGCAGGTCTTTCGATGGGTTTTACAGAAGCAGCCCATGACGATGGGAAATTATCAGGCCGTGGTTCTCCATTTAAAAGAGGTCTTGCCAGCGGCATTATGACAACGCTGGGAGGATTAGGGCATGCTCTCCCTTATTTAATCAACTCTTTTTACGTCGCAACAGTTCTTGCATTTATTATTGTCTTTTTCGAACTTTGGGCCATAGTGTGGATCCAAAATAAATTCATGTCGACACCCTTTTGGCGAGCCTCTTTACAGGTGATCATTGGTGGAGCTTTGGTTTTTGCCACAGGTATTTTTATTGGCAATATCTGAACGAGACACTGGGCTTTTCTCTTCATGGATCGTTAAAATTCTCAGGATCAAAAATAAATTCTCAAAATGAATGTCTGTCGACACCCTTTTGGCAAGCCTTTTACAGGTGATCATTGGTGGAGCTTTGGTTTTTGCCACGGATATTTTTCTTGGCAATCTCTGAAAAAAGCGCGAGTCTTCACCCAGAGGTTTTTATTAGCTTGTTTTTATGAAAAGCTTTTGTTAAGTGGTATTTTTTATTTATACTATGGAAATACGATGCCTCATCTTCAAACCGATATGCAGCGCAATAGTCAAGAGAGCCACTCTTTGTCTCCTCTTTCGCAGGATTCGCAACATGTAGCTTTATCCGTTGAACGTCTTGAACATGGACAAGGTTTAGAGCTTCCTCACTATGCGACATCAGGCTCTGCTGGTCTTGATCTACGGGCAGCGCTTGCGGAAGAGGAAACGGTTGTGCTTGCGCCCGGCCAGCGCGCCTTGATTCCGACGGGTCTTGTCTTTCATCTTTTGCCTGGTTTTGAAGCACAAATACGTCCACGTTCTGGCTTAGCCTTCAAACACGGCATCACATGTTTGAATACGCCTGGAACAATTGATAGCGATTACCGTGGCGAAATCAAAATCCTTCTGATCAACTTAGGACAAGAAAACTTTTCTATTCAGCGTGGGATGCGTATTGCACAAACAGTTATCGCACCTGTCGTTCAAGTGAATGTTTGTGCAATTGAGCCAGATCAAAAAGACAGCAGCCAAACCCCAAGCAATGGAGGGAGTCGTGGCGCAAATGGCTTTGGCTCCACAGGTCACGACTAGACTGAGAGAAAAAAACACCCCCCTTCTGTCACTGAACAGGAGAGACTCCTCCCGCCTCACGCTCAAGCATACCATCACATGTCTGAACATATCTGGAACCATCGAGAGCGATTACCGTGGCGAAATCAAAATCCTTCTGATCAACTTCAGAACAAGAAAACTTTTCTATTCAGCGTGGGATGCGTATTGCACAAACAGTCGTTGCACCGGTTGTTCAGGTGAATGTTTACACAATTGAGCTAGATCAAAAAGACAGCCCTTAATATATGGACATGCCCACTAGAGAGCTAGCTCTTACTACATACGAACGCTTACATCACTTGCATAACCGCTGCTCTATCACCTGTTGCAGGCACTACACTCTCACTTGCAGCACCTTTTGCAACAACATTGGAAGATTAAAGAAAGCAGCTAAACACCAAGCAATGAAGAAAGTCATGGTGCAGGTAGCTTTGGCTCCACAGGTCACGATTAAGTAGAGAGAAACGGCAAATTATTTCTATATATTTCCTGGATAATGGAAATGGCCTTTACTGTAGGGCTAAAACCTCCACGGACGAGCTATTGGTCATACCATTAACCGCACTCTCCACCGCGCACACGCTTGCATCACTTGCCATACCCCATTACCGCATCACTATCGCTCATCGTGCCTGCTGTTTTGTCTCTTATCGCGCCTTTTGCAACAACATTAGGAGATTTTTGCAATCCCATAAGACCGACTTTGGTATATCCAACAAACCGTATTTGATTCAACAAATCCACAATAGCCCCGTAATCGATTTCACGATCGGCTTTGATTAAAATCTTTGTTTCTAGATTTCGGTTTGTTTTCTCCAACAAGGCTTCAGTAAAGCTTGTTTGGCTGACCAGATTATCAGCAACATAAAGAGAACGATCTTTTTGCAAAGTCACATAAAGTGGTTCCTCAGGCTGCATCACAGAAGAAGCTTGTGTGATGGAAGGCAGCTGAACGGGAATAACAGATGTTGCTAAAGGTGCAGCCACCATAAAAACAATAAGCAACACCAAAACAACATCAATGAAAGGCGTCACATTGATTTCATTGTGCAACCCACTTTCATCTATATCGCAATCATCAATAAAGTTCGCTTTCATTTTTTATGACTTTTCTGTTGTCTGTGCCTATCGAGTTCACGGCTCAAGAGCCTTTCAAGTGCAGCAGCAATATCGCCTAAATCATTTCGATAACTGCTTAAAGCACGCATAAGGCTATTATACAGAACAACAGCGGGAATAGCCACAAAAAGCCCGACAGCCGTTGCAAGTAAGGCTTCGGCAATTCCAGGAGCAACCACATCGAGCCGCGTTATTTGTGACTCAGCAATTCCGATGAAAGAATTCATGATTCCCCAAACTGTTGCAAAGAGACCAACAAAGGGGGCAATGGCCCCAATGGTTGCAAGAACAGCGCTCCCACATGCAACACGGCGCATATCAGCAAGCAAACAACGCGACAAAAGCGAACGTATCCGCTCCTTCACGCCCTCATTAACGTCACGGGTAATCTCTCCATATCGAGAAATCTCCTCATAAGGGATGGTTTCTTCAGAGGAAGCACCTTGCCCACCTTGTTTTTCACTCGAATCTTCCGTTGCAATAAAATTGACTTGTTGTGTGGAAAGATAAACCTCTTTCAGCGTTTCTTTTAAAAAGGTCACACCGGGTCCTTTACTGTCTTTCAAGCTCGCAGCTAGACGTGTGAGGGTTTGGGCCTTAAGAACCAATCGCAGTTCACGACGCGCTCTTCGTTTTGCCAGCGTAATCTCAACAATTTTAACAAAAGCAATTGTCCAAGACGCAAGAGAAGCCAGCAACAAAATAACGATAACGGCCTTCACAACCCAATCAGCTGCTATAAATATAGAAAAAGGGGAAAGATCATGTGCCGCCAATACAGCAGAAGTTTTGCCTAAGGATACTGTCTCAGATTCCATTTTTCTCTCACATTACGGTGGTCTTCTCTTTTTGATCTTACAGTTGCATCAGCATCTGGCGTAGCATCATTTTCCCCACTCTATGACTTCCCTCTTCCTTTTACTGTCTACTGTCTTACTATCTATTAAATTTAAAAAATAAAACTTGATAAATCAAGTATAGTTTTATTTCAGGAAACGCCTCTTTCAAGAGCGAACCCTCAAGAAATTTCTCCCTCTCCACAATCAAAAATAATTTTATTTTAAAACATAAAATAAGTTTTTTGCATGGATTTAACTGGCAAGATGCGTTTCACGGACAAGATTAATCTTACAGACAAGATTGATTTTATCAAAACAGTTTAAAATTGAACAAAATGATGGAACTAAAAAAATTGTTTGACGTTACCCAAGCAGTGAAAATTTTTATTCCAATGCAAATGATCACTGTAAACACACAAAAACGCAGAATGATGAATCAACAGAGGGAAAGAGTATCATGGCAAACAACAAAACAACAGAGAATAATAAAACAGCAGCAGAAAAAGATCTGCAAACACAATTAGAAAAACTACGCAATGAAATTTCCGGTATAACCTCGACACTGACAAATCTTGGTGCAAACAAATTAAACGCAGCCAAAAATAAAGCCGAAAAACTGTATCACTCAGCGAAAGAAAACAGTGAAGACGTTCTGTCTCAAGCAAAAGACAAAATAGGAGACCTTGAACAAAGCATGAATCAATGCGTTCGTAAAAACCCTGGCAAAAGCGTTCTATTTGCAGCAGGGGTTGGGTTTATTCTGGCTCAATTATTGCGTCGTTAAACCATGCATACGTTTATCGCTCCCCTTTTAAACCATCTTATCGGTGGAGGGTTTAAAAGCACCGTCAAGCAAGTAGGTCTTCAAGCAATTTGCTGTGGAATTATTAGCATTTCATTGTTCATGTCTTTAATATTTTTATGTGTCATCAGTTTTATTGCGTTATGTTCGGTGATGACGCCTCTTGTAGCAGCCAGCACGCTGTTTTTCATTTGGCTTTTTCTTGCGGGACTAGGTGTTTGTGTCAGCCGATTTCTCAAAGCCTACCAGCGCTACGATCAACAAAAGAAATCAGAAGAACAACTCCATAAGCTGATGACGGACGCAACATTTTCTGGTGTTGCACTGCTCAGCAAACATCTGCCTTTTGCTAAATTAGGCGTTCCAATCCTTGGGCTTGCAACCTATCTTTTGTGGAAAAAAGACAAAAAAAACCACTCTTAAAGATTAAAGTATGTATTTTGGATTCTATCCACCTACGATGCTTTCTCTCTTCAAGAGAAAGCATCATTTTTGTCTTCCATGCACCCATATTTTGGAAAATTTAATCCTTGAGATTGCAGACAGAACGACAAAAGTGCATCAACTTTCATCATCCTATAAGCTATAAAACGTTTCTCTTATTGTATGAACAGTAAAATAACAAGAATGTTCTACAAGAAGCATTGTCCGGTGATCATCGACTCTCCACCTCTCTGATGATTTTTCAACGGAGATGATAATCATCAGCAGCCAAAATTCATGAAAAAACAATCATTCTACAGGTTTGAGAGAAAGCATTCACGATCCCTCAAGAGAAGCGCCTACTTTTGAAAGGGCATCATGATGTGCGATAACATCCACCATCTCTGCCACAACAGCGTCAAGAACTTCTCGCTCATCGCCTTCTCCCATAATACGGATCACTGGCTCAGTTCCAGAAGCACGGATCACCAATCGTGCTTCGTTTCCCAAACGCTGCGTTGCTTGATCTATTGCCGTTTTGACCTGATTCTTTTTCAGCACATTTTTGTTTTTAATCGTTACATTTTTTAAAATTTGTGGCACAGGTTCAAAGCGCTTACACAAGTGACTCATAGAGCTTTGACTTTCTTGCATACAAGCTAAAATCTGTAAAGCAGCCACCAACCCATCGCCGGTTGTCCCAAAATCACTCAGTACAATATGTCCAGATGCCTCGCCCCCAATATTATATCCCTTTTGGCGCATGGCATCGACAACATAGCGATCCCCAACATTTGTTCGAACAAGCTCCAACCCCTTACTATTCAAAAAGCGCTCGAGTCCAAGATTTGACATAATGGTTGTGACAACACCATTGCCCTGCAACCGCCCAGTTTTATGCCAATGTTCAGCAATGACAGCGATCAACTGATCTCCATCAACGGTTTGCGCTTTTTCATCGACAATGAGAACACGATCTCCATCGCCATCGAGAGCAATTCCTACATCAGCACGTACTTCATGAACTTTTTGTTTTAAAGAAGCCAAATCGGTTGATCCACATTTCTGATTAATATTGGTACCGTTTGGCGCATCATTAATAGCAAAGACCTCAGCTCCCAATTCCCACAAAGCACGCGGTGCAGCTTTATAAGCAGCACCATTAGCGCAATCCACAACAATACGGAGAGAATCTAAGCGAACATCACGTGGCAAAGTTCGTTTAGCATATTCGATATAACGGTAAATATCACCCTCAACCCGTTTTGCATAGCCGATTTCGGCGCAACTGGCTAAGGATTTTGAAAGATCTGTATCTATCAATTGTTCAATTTTTTTTTCTATCTCATCTGAAAGCTTAAAACCATCAGGACCAAAAAGTTTAATACCATTATCATAAAAGGGATTATGAGAAGCAGAAATCATCACTCCAAGATCAGCACGCAACGAACGGCAAAGCATAGCAACAGCAGGCGTTGGCACAGGCCCCAACAAAAAAGCTTCCATCCCAGCAGCAGTAAATCCTGAAACCAAAGCATTTTCCAACATATAACCAGATAAACGGGTATCTTTACCAATCACTACACGACGCGACTGACGTTGTGATCGAAACAAAACCCCTACAGCCATCCCTACTTTCATGGCAAAATCTGGTGTCATAGGAAAAACATTGGCCTTGCCACGAATTCCGTCTGTACCAAAATATTTTTGTGCCATCCCTCTTTCCTTTTTATACACACTTCTTCTCTTCCAGTTTTAACAGAGCAAAACTCTGGTACACCCCCCCAATATGGTGAGATCAGTGCATCCCTTCATTCCTTCAAACAATCAAGATGCGCACCATACCTCCATCCAGAACAAATTTCTCACCCTTAAAGACCATGCCCATTCCATATGCTTTTATGCTCTACACACTGCGAAATATCATTCTTTAATGCGTTTTGGTCATGCAGCCTTTCTTCGAACACAATCAAAAGATAACCTCATCGTCTCCTTCATCGGATGAGCAGATGCACTCTGAAGGAAATCGCGCCGTTTTTTCTCTCAGATTCTTCTAAAGCAGAAGCAGCACACTCCCTGTTCTCACATTCCCTTCTAAATATTGTTTCAAAGACTTAAGATGAGTCTGCACGCCCCCTCAAAGAATTGTCTTAGAATTTTTTAAAGTCACAGCCACTCAAACGTCGCTAGATGATCCCTGTTTGCCTTTAGGTTCGGCAGTATTTAACGCTTTTTCAGCGTTTGTGTTACTTTCAGAAAAATTTGCTGCTCCAGCAGGATCTTTTATGCTTCGTGTTTTTTTCTCAGCCCCATGAGTTTTTGCTCCTTTTAACTTAGCATCATTGGGTTTGGCATTACTGGATTTTGTTTTTTCGTTTTCAGCTTTTAGTTTTTTCTTCCCTCCGTTTGCTTTATGCACATCTGTTTCATTCACCGTTACTTTATCGGCCTCAATCTTACTTGCTCCGGTCTTAGGCACAGATGAAGTGCGCAGAGAAGCATTTTCATCTTTCTGAGTTCGTGAAGGAGGTTTTCCTGCAATAATTTCATTAATTTCAGCACCGGTTAAAGTTTCATATTCTAATAAACCTTGTGCAAGAGCGAACCATTCTTTCTTTTTTGTTTTCAGAATTTTTGTAGCACTTGTATAAGCAGCATCAATGAGCTTACGCACTTCAGCATCAATCATACGCGCTGTTTCTTCAGAGACATTTTGTGTTCGTGCAACAGAATGGCCTAAAAAGACTTCATCCTGGTTATCACCATAGGCGACATTTCCAAGAAGATCAGAAAAGCCCCACCGTGTGATCATCGCCCGCGCTAACTTTGTCGCTTGTTCGATATCAGAAGAAGCACCGGATGTGATATTTTCTTTGCCGAATTTCAATTCTTCGGCCACGCGCCCTCCCATCATAATAGCCAGACGAGAAATCATCCACCGATAGCTCATTGAATAGCGATCACCCTCGGGCAACTGCATGACCATGCCCAAAGCTCTTCCCCTTGGCACGATTGTTGCTTTGTGGACAGGATCGGCGACAGGCACATTGAGAGCTACGATAGCATGTCCTGCTTCGTGATATGCGGTGAGTTCTTTTTCTTCTTGTGTCATAGCGGTTGAACGGCGTTCAGCCCCCATCATCACTTTGTCTTTCGCATCTTCGAACTCTTGCATAGTCACAACTCTTTTATTGCGGCTAGCAGCCATGAGAGCAGCTTCATTAACAAGATTCATCAGGTCAGCACCGGAAAATCCTGGCGTTCCTCTTGCCAAAATTTTCAAATCAACATTTGGGGCTAAAGGTACGTTGCGCACATGCACTTTCAAAATTTGTTCACGGCCGGAAATATCCGGGTTTGGCACGACGACTTGCCGATCAAAGCGGCCTGGTCTTAACAAGGCAGGATCGAGCACATCGGGACGGTTTGTTGCAGCAATGAGAATGATACTTTCATTGGGCTCAAAACCATCCATTTCGACAAGCAACTGATTTAACGTCTGCTCACGTTCATCGTTGCCCCCACCCAATCCGGCACCCCGATGGCGTCCGACAGCATCGATTTCATCGATAAAAATAATACAGGGTGCATTTTTTTTAGCTTGTTCAAACATATCCCGCACACGGCTTGCACCCACACCGACGAACATTTCAACAAAATCGGACCCTGAAATGGTAAAGAACGGCACATTGGCTTCACCTGCAACAGAACGGGCAAGCAAGGTTTTACCAGTTCCGGGCGGACCAACAAGCAAAACGCCCCGTGGAATACGCCCGCCTAGGCGTTGAAATTTTTGTGGTTCACGTAAAAATTCGACAATTTCCTGTAGATCCTGCTTTGCTTCTTCAACGCCGGCAACATCCTGAAAAGTAACGCGCCCCTGCGCTTCAGTAAGCAATTTTGCTTTTGATTTTCCAAATCCCATTGCCCCGCGCGATCCACTTTGCATTTGTCGCATAAAGAAGATCCACGCCCCAACGATAATAATAACAGGGAGCAAGGAAAAAAGAAGATTGAGAAAGATACTATTGCCAGAGCTTTCAGGAACAGCCTTAACATTCACATTTTTGCTTTCCAATTTTTGTATCAAGCCTGGATCCCGTGGAGCATAGGTCGAAATAATTCTATTCTCAACAGTTTTTCCTGTTAACTTTTGGCCTTGAATGGTCACAGTCTTAAGCTCATTATTTTCGACTTTCTGCAAGAATTCGGAATAGGAGATCTCTCCACCTCCGGAACGCTGGCTATCTCCATTAAAGAGAGAAAACGATACAATCAAAATCAAGGCAATGACTCCCCAAACGAAGAGCGAACGGTAATTGGAATTCATATTAAGCCCACTTTAAAATACAGATTTTAAACAGTCGTCCTTAACATATAACCTTGTCTGCTCCTTGCCAAGGTGTGAGAAGATGTTTATTCTCTTTTAGAGTGATTTTTCTTTATCTTTCCACCTTGATATCAAAAAAAGGTTCAAGAACATTCACAAAAGGAACATCTTCGCATGACAAAAGCCAATCGAAGGGAGCCATAATCCGCTTTATGATGATATTTTGTTGAGATGTCGTGTGATTGGTCAACTCTGGAATATCGTACCCTTTTTCATTTGAAATCATCAGCAGCGATTGTAGAGAGGGGAAATGAGCGTTTTCGAGATCGAAATTGTTGTTTTTGAAAAGAGATTTCAGCTGTTGCAAACCCGCTGCTCCAATTTTTATGGTGTCATCCCCACGGTTTGTGATCTGATAGCGTCCATCCCATAAAAAAGTTTTTCCTGGTTCAACAATTCCTTCTTTAATATTCCGAGATTCGCGCCAGAAAGCAAGCCCGCTTCTGTTCGATTCAATGACCGATCCAGCCAGAGTAAAGCGCCGCTTTTCTGGAGAGTGAAGACATAATTTTGGGACGAGAGTGTTTAATTTTTTAGTGGGAAGCAAATAAAAGCCCCCTCCCATTAGCACCGCAAAGAGGCCCACAACGAAGGGAAAACCTGAATGTTGCTGTAAAAATGACACAGGCTTTGCAATAAAACAACGCCCATGTTCAACAGTGACATCCAAAGCTAAAATCAAATTGGCAACATTTTGTGCCTGTTTACGGCGTTGAAGCGTAGCTTCATGAACCTTTTGGGCAATGCCAGCAAATTTTTTTGGGTGAAGAGACTGCCGCACACGCACGCGTTCAAAATTGGGATTTTCATTGGTTGGATCATCAATCCATGTTTTTCCCTTTAAGCGCAAATAAGCCTGCAATGTTTTCCGCTTTACGCCAAGGAGGGGACGAATCAAGCGCACTGTTTGATGCAACAACGCTTCACGCGGAATACAAGATAAACCGCGCTCATACATCAGCCCATAGCTTCTTTCGGCAATATTTGCTCTAGTTTCTGTAGAACAAACCCCATCACGCATATCTTCGAAGGCTTCTCGTTGCAAAACATCTGCACTCTTTTGGAGACGTTGGCAGCGCATCTGATAGGTTTCAACCTGATCATTAAGCGTATGCCCTGTCATAATAAGCGTTGCGCCTTGTTTTTGTGCTTCTTTAAAAAGGAGATCATAGCGTACAGTACGGGCACTTGAAATGATATGGGTTTTCGGCTTTTTACCTTCCCACCGCACAATGACATGTTGAATGTGATGGGCTCGACAAATTTCTGCAACACTTTCTGCTTCACAAGCTGATTCTCTCCGCAATTGATGATCAACGGTAACAACAATTATTTCCGTAGGAACAGAGAGTGTTTTTAAATGGTCTTTGACCAAAAATAGCAAAGCAAGCGAATCACTCCCCCCTGACACCGCAAGGATCACCTTTCGACACTGGATAAAATCTGATGTTTTAAAGAGATTTCCTGCTAGTCTAATACACACCGCAAACGACTCCGCTCCTTTTAAAAGATTTACAAAAGACAGACTTCAGCGTTTTAGAGCGTTTTGATCTGTTGACAAAAAGCGCACAAAGCTTTTTCTTATAATCAAGAACCATCATACTTCCCTGCTAATTTTAGCAAAATCTTGGAAGAATAAAGCATCTTTTTGTCTAAATACCATACAGTAAGATAAACTTGTGCTGTTTCATGGGAGCGTTTTGTCCCAACAAAGCTTCAGCCAACCAAAACAAAGCGTCATCACTCAAAGGGCCTTTTTCATAACGACGTCGAAAAGCGCAAAAAGCTTTTTCATCTTCAACATAATTGCCAGAAAGAAGAGAATTGTAGGCTTTTTTGTCCAATGCTTGGGAGATAGAAGAGGTAAATCTTGAACACGATACAGTTTGCCATGCTTGCTTTCTTCATGTGTTGCCTCTAAAGGGCTCTGTATTTACTCCAGAAGTTTCCCTGTCTCCTCGGATAATTATCACTTCCTTCAAGCGTTCACCAGTTTCTTGCGAAAAATCATGCATTTTTTCCGAACGGCTTTTATGATCACGGCTCTCCATAAAGGCATGCGCCTCCACATTATAGCTCTCTCTATGGGCAATGTGGTTTTGCCCCTTTTGGATTAGATACTCCTGATCCATCTTCTCCTTTATGACCTGAAATTTTGATCCAAAATAGCATTCTCAGAAGGACAAAAATAACTATAAAGAGTCTTTTTTATCAAAAAACCGGTGAAATTGCTTTTGAACATTTTCCAGATCCATTAGCTTAAGCACCGTGAAAAGCCTCTTTAAGAGCCTATTCAAATCATAATCTTTAAACAGAGCCTGCTGATTTTCCAAAATAAGTTCTCGACTTTGAATCATACCCTGAAAAGAGAGATCCGTACCTGGGCAGAAAAATCGGATTCTGAAGTCGCAAAAGCCGCATCTGGAACGGGTAGGAGCTCGGTTATAGGAAGAGAATTCAGAAGCCTTTCGCGGTGCACTTTGAGCAGCTAAAGCAAAACAAGCCATGAAAACCGATGTAAAAAAAACAGCTTGCCAATTTTGTTCCTTACACACCCACACAGGTTTCTTCTCCAAAAAACCAATCTAAGAGTTTAGACAAACCATTAACACCGGTTTTTTTAACCACCGTTCATATTATTGATCGTTGTAACAGCACGTCGATTTTGGTTCCAACAGGAAATATCGTCACACACTGCAACAGGTCTTTCTTTTCCGTAAGAAATCGTTTGCATCCGTTGGGAAGACACGCCAAGAGAAATCAAATAGTCTCGTACAGCAACAGCACGACGCTGTCCAAGTGCCAAATTATATTCCCGTGTTCCCCGCTCATCAGCATGACCTTCAATCACAATAGAATAGGAAGGATGACGAAGCAACCATTGTGCTTGACGGATTAAAACAGCTTCGGCATCAGGCTCAATGGAAGAAGAATCGAGACTAAAGAAAACACGATCTCCAACGTTAACAGTAAAATCCTGCCCTGAACCTAAAAGCGCCTGATTAAAGCCAGCACCCTTCAAAAAGGAGCCATTCATACCGTCAGCACCAACATGTTTCCTGCCGCACCCCACCAGGGACAGTGAGAAAAAAAGAACTACGGCTAAGGGCTGAAGGCTAATATTTTTAAGAGAGCGCATGCATTGATTCTCCTTATTTAGTAAACATCACTATTGAAGGAGGATACATTCTTTCAATAGCGTCTCAAGAATAACTGTTAATTCCTAATGAAGACAAAATATTTTTTATTTTTTTACCTACGGTTATTTTTTAGTCTCTGATCGTTTTCTCACCGACAGCCTTTGCGCACACATATGAAATCGCGCTTACACTTTGACATGCGTCATCCTGTTATGCATCACCTTCACGGCTTTTCTGAAGCGCGTTGAGCTTGGCAAAAACTTTATCAGCATCAAAATTCTTGTTGAGATCTTGTTTATGCTGATCTTCATGGAAAGCAATATTTTCTGTAACCGATGCGGGGAGTAAAGATCTGTCAGCCTCGTTAGAGACAGGGTGATTTTTTGCAGCACGCTGGAGTTCAATATCCAAATCGATTTGCAAACACAAGCCAAGCCCTACAGGATCAAGAGGGACTAAATTAGCACTATTCCAATGGGTTCTGTGGCGAATTTGTTCAATGGTTGCTTTTGTTGTTCCAATCAACCTTGCAATCTGGGCATCTTTTAACTCAGGATGATTGATCACTAACCATAAGATACCATTTGGGCGATCTTGGCGTCGCGAAAGAGGGATATAGCGAGCACCTTTACGTTTTTTTTCGGGGATGTGGACTTTTGACTCGGAAATTTTCAAGCGAGCATTTTTGTCTGCTTCCACCCGTGCGATTTCACTGCGTGTCAATTGCCCAGAACTAATGGGATTAAGGCCTTTAATACCATAAGCAGCTTCGCCATCAGCAATAGCTTTTATTTCCAACACATGCAATTTACAAAATTCTGCAATCTGATCAAAAGAAAGCGCTGTATTATCAACCAGCCAAACAGCTGTAGCTTTGGGCATCAAAAGTTGCGTTGCCATCTCTGTAATATCCTTTTATTCGCCTTTTAAAAAGGTAGATTATTGCTCACGCTGGAACTCTGGAGCATTTTCTCCTCTATTGCCGGGCTCTGTTCACCTGCTCCGATAAAGTGAGATATGGAATAAACCACTTTTGCCATGAAATTACACTCTATTATAGCGTGATTTTCGATTGACGACAAGACATCTATCTTGCGATACCTCTCAAGAAAGTCTCTTTACCTTTAAGATAAATTTTCTTATTAAAGGATATACTAATATATTTCACCCTATGGTGCAATTTCACCTTATGGTGCAGCGTATTTGTTAGCCCATCTTTGGTATGTTTATTCTGTCGAAATGGGTGCTTGACCACCTAAATGAGGGGTCTTTAAACGGATAAGGGAAGCCTCCCAAAACGGAAAGGGAAGCCATGGCAGGCCATTCACAATTTAAGAATATTATGCACCGTAAAGGGCGTCAAGATGCAATGCGTTCGAAAATATTTTCAAAGCTTGCACGTGAAATTACCGTTGCAGCTAAACAAGGTGCTCCTGATCCAGCAATGAATCCGCGCTTAAGACTGGCCGTACAGAATGCTAAAGCCCAATCGATGCCCAAAGATAATATTGAACGAGCAATTAAGAAAGCTTCGGGCAACGATGTCGAACATTATGATGAAGTCCGCTACGAAGGATATGGTCCAGGGGGTGTTGCAGTTATTGTTGAAGCTTTAACAGATAACCGCAACCGCACTGCTTCAAACGTGCGCGCCGCCTTTACCAAATCAGGTGGTGCACTGGGAGAAACAGGTTCCGTAAGCTTCATGTTTCATCGGATTGGTGAAATCATCTATAAGCCAGCAGCAGGAACAGCTGACAGCATCATGGAAGCAGCGATCGAAGCTGGTGCCGAAGATGTGCAATCCGAAGAAACAGGACATTCTATTACCTGCGCGTTTGAAAATCTTGGTGAAGTTTCTAAAATGCTTGAAGCAAAGCTTGGCGAAGCAGAGTCAATCAAAACTGTTTGGAAAGCCACCACCCTTGCACCCGTGGATGAAGAAAAAGCTTTGTCAATTTTACGGCTTATTGCGACATTAGAAGAAGATGATGATGTGCAAAATGTTTATGCTAATTTTGATGTCAGCGATGAGATTTTGGCAAAACTGTCTGCATAATTTCGCACACGATCCTCACCTTAGTCGATCTTCCTCCTGAGCACTTTCTTTATCTCTGTGTGCTTTCCTTCTTTATGAAAACTTCTCAATCACTGTCTCCACAAGCGTCATCGTCCCTCACTTTTTCTCCATTCATCAAAAGCCCCGCTTCAAAGCGGGGCTTTTTCTGTTACTTTAAAAACTTTCAACGAAATTCAAATCTGGAAATCCCAAAAGTTTTCCCTGCAATTTTTCCCACATGCAACCATCACGCTGGATAATTCTCTGTGTGATTCCCTTGTACAATCTCCCCATATGATCCTCCTTCAACAAAAAAACAGTTGCATATTTTTACTTCCTCTTGTGTAATGATAAATAGGGTAGAATGCCAATAGAGATCTCTCTTGAATTGAGAAAGACAGAGGATGTTACGAGTAATTTTTTTCCTCATGGCAACAATGAAGAAGAAATTTTAGATGAAGCACAGCATATTCCACAAGATACATAGACGAAAGAATATGGAAAATTAACCTACGCATTTTTTATCTTCCTTGTGGATATTTGTAGATTGGTTAAAAGCGTATTGCGAATCATAAAAAAGTAAATCTTCTCATGTTTGGCTTTTGTTGTATTTATTACGCAGTAGGAGCAGCAGATGCGTTAGCAGCGCTATAGAGAATGCCTTTCATACTCTTAGTTCATTATATTTGCACTCTTTGGTTTTGGCGCTATATCTTTCTTAGCATGTTTTATGATATTCTTCTTGTGTTTAGCACCATCCAACCTTGGCTTTGCACTCTATGATTGATATTGCGCAAGAGAGCCGCACCATCGGCTACAGGACTCATACAGAGCGCCGTTAACCGAGAAAACTGGTGATGAACCAACAGGCACCCTTTCAGGAGACTTGAAAATATTAATTTTCTTTCCTTAAATTCATGGTTATTGGCTGTTGTGGTTGTTATCTCTTCATCCATTGCCCGAGCATTGCATCACCTTGAGCCTCGGGTGAAGCATCTCCGAAAGGGGGCAACACATTTCTAACCCTTTATAGTAGAATGGCTGGTTAAGGCGTCCTTTCTACAATCCGTGCTGGTTTTCGTGGTATGAAAAATTTAGCATCAAAAATTCGGAAAATCTAAGTTCACAAATGCCGGATAGCTGCCTATTCGTGATGGACAAATCTCTATTTTAGACGTAAGGCCTTAAAAGCTTTTATAAAAGAAAACAAATTTGCACCTCCATAAAAAACTCTTGATTTTTAGCTAAAATGAATAAATTTTTCTTATATTTTATAACGATACGAAACATAGTAAGCTATGAGCTTAAGATTTAAACATAAAAGGCTTGCAACTTTCTGTCGATGCAAAAATGGGAAGCTCTCTAAAAAGCAAGGGAAGGCGACAGAGAGGGAAGGAAACGTGCTCTCATAGAGTGCTGTAATGACCAACCTATACAAATAAACAAACTTAATAAAAACGACAATTTTCCTAACGAGAGTTAGCCATTAAAACACGCAGTAAACTGTCGTCAACGTTTACCTTTTTTCTTCCTCCCCACCCTAAAGGAAGAGGATTCTTACGAATGCCGATCTGGCTATAGCCTGACTTCTTTCAATGAATTCCACCTTCTTACCACTTATTTATGCGATTCACTTCATAGGCTCTACGGGCAAGCCCCCTGCCCTGAATATTCACAGCATTCGCGCTAAAGAACGCCTCCATGACACTCTATTCCATGCACCAACATATCCGCATGACCATTGTACCCGCATTCTATCCATTGAAAACTTGCCGGTGTTTGCCAATTTTCTTTGATAACATGACCGCACCAAAGACAGTAGTAGCTCATCTTGTGAGATGGGACTGATCTCATCAATCTGCCCTGCCACTGGCTTTTGCAATCAAGCTGTCGTCTAAACTTAAACCAAAATTGATCTAAAATCGAGCGATTGAAACCAGATTTTTGTTTTACATTAGTCCCCGGTTCTTTTACTGTGCCTTTTGCCAATTTCAACAGATTGCACACTTGTAAATCTTCAAGGTAGATCTTTGCGTGGTTTTCGCTGATTTGACTTGAAGTCTGACGCAGAAAATCTTTACAGAAATGAAAAATCTGGTAATGCAAGTTGGCGATTTTCGCCTGTAAGTTCCTCCAGTTTTGACACAATTTTACTTTAGTAGCTGTCTTTGCAGGTTAGCTCCCTTGCCTCTGTGCATCTGAAAAGTATTACGGGGTTCGAAAAAATCTCCATTGGAAAGTGTTGCAAAATGCACAATCCCCAGAGCAATGCCTTCTCTCCACCTGTAGCACGAGGATATCAATCTCATATTTTCTCTGAAAACTAACAAAAAACGTCTGCCTCTTTGGCTCACAATGCCATTTTTGATCTTCCTGAAATCACGTGAGTGTTGCGAGAGTGAAGCCACTCTCTTTTTGGGGAAGGACAAGTAATTGTTGTCCTGTTCAACTTTAAAGCCTTGGAGAAAGGGGATATTTCTTTTCACATCTTGCTTCTTGAATTTGGGAAAATTCGACTGCTTATGAAAAAAATTTTTAAATGCCTTCTCAAGATCTTTTAAAGATTGTGGCAAAATTTGTGAATGGCACTCTTTGAGCTCATGCAGCTCTTTTTTCCACTGGGGTAACAAATTTGCAATTCGCGTCTCACTGAATTTGAAGTCGCTATCCCCTGTTTATAGGATTCATTTTACCATGCTCATGCCCAATTATAAACCATACGAGCACATCCACAAAATTGTTTGATTTTGCAAGTTTGCTCACCATTTGACAAGCTCTCAAATTTAAAGGCTTTGTGGACCTGCAGAGAATCTGTTTCAAACAGCATTTTTACTCTTCTATTCTTGCTTCATGAAAAAAACTCAATAAAGACACAAACGATATTGCGTTTTTAATCTGCATGTTCACTGAGTCTTTGTAATAAAGTATCGTAGAAAGATTTTTCCAAAAGCCCTAGGAGAAGATTTCCGTCTTATTTGTAAGGGAATTTTTCTTGATTTTGAAGTTGAATATATCGAATTTGACGGTAAAGGTGATTCCGTTCAGCTGCTTATAAATCCTTCCCCTAAAGGAGCACTATCTTCTCCTTTGTTAACAGTTTAAAAGGTGTTTTTAGCGGAGTGTTAAAGAAAAAAATCGCTCACCGCTCAAAGAAAGTTATGGCATCATAAGCTTTGATCACCACCCAACTTTGCCAGTAGCGGCGAAAACCCAACGCTCACTAGGATTTGCCATAGAGCCAACAACAAAAACACCTAATGCGTGAAGTGGACTACGCCTTCTAGCACCGCCATAAACGAAGGTTTGGCAGCATAAGAGGAGAAAGAAACTGTAGAAAAAGAATTTGTAAATGATATCCTCAAAAAATTCATAACAAAAAAACAGAAGGCCTGAATGACGGTTGCTTACCAAGAGCTCTTATTCATAACAAATTATGCATATGGATCTCATCCCATCCCTATACAAAAGGGGTAAATTTCTCCTCTTAGAACTATAGAGACGCCGATGGTTTTTGTACGGATCCCGTTCCCTGTACCCTGTTTTTTCTTATTAAGCAGCTGTTTTTATTGCATATTGAGCAAGGGCGACCATGCTGGATCAGAAGCATCATTGGGTGTGGGCAATTGACGTTCATTGCGTCCAGTGATGTCAATTGTGTAAATTTTTGGTCCCATGCCTGGGTTTTTGCGAAAAAACATCAGCACGCGGCCATTGGGAGCCCAAGTCGGTCCTTCATTGTGAAAACCCGTGGTTAAAATTCGTTCTCCTTTTCCATCAGGGCGCATAACGCCAATGGAAAATTGTCCCTCCAATTGTTTTGTAAAAGCGATATAATCCCCACGCGGAGACCAAATAGGGGTAGAATAACTACCCTCGTTTGCAGAAATACGCTGGAGATTGCTCCCATCAGCATTCATCGTATAAATTTGCGGCTTTCCACTGCGATCCGACGAAAAGACGATTTGTGTTCCATCTGGCGAATAAGAAGCTGATGTATCAATGGCTGAAGTTGTTGTGATCCGCGTCATCATACGTGTGCGTAAATCCATGGTGTAAAGGTTTGCGCTCCCATTATTTTGCAATAAACTCATGATCACTTTTTGTCCATCAGAAGAAAAACGCGGCGCAATTGTCATATTTTTAAAGGTTCCTATCAACTCCCTTTGTCCCATTTCAATTTGTTGAAGATAAACATGGGGAGGTTGATTGTGCTCGTAAGCCATATAGGTAATTTCTTGCCGTTTTGGTGAAAATCGTGGTGTAAGCACCAATTCACTCCCATCAGAAATGTAGATCAAATTTGCCCCATCTTGATCCATAATTGCTAAACGTTTAATGCGTGCATTTTGGGGACCTGTTTCATCGATAAAAACAATTCGTGTATCAAAATAGCCGCTTTCTCCCGTCATCTCACTATAGATCTCATCTGCGATCATATGGGCAACACGGCGCCAACGTTCTGTGGCGGTATAAAAACGCCGTCCTTTGAGTTGTTGACGCCCAAATACATCCCATAAACGAAAATCGACTCTCAATCGTCCGTCATTTTCTCTTATAACTTGCCCCGTGACCAAACCTTGCGCTTTTATTTTTTGCCAATGAGAAAAATGAGGTTGACTGTTGGGATTGGAGATTTTTTCAAAAAAAGATGCCTTATCAAGCGGTAAAAAAAGTCCTGATCGTTCAAGATCCGCTGTGACTACCGCTGCGATCTTCAGCCCGATCGAATCGTTGGAAACAAAATCCGTGATTGCAATAGGAATAGGATTAAAATCAGCACTGGAAATAGTGCCTTTCAATTTTGCATGGACAGATGAAAAACTCGAAAGCCACAAACTGCAAATGACAATAAACCAAGAAAAAAATATGCGTCTCGTCATAACCATTATGGATATGTATCCTTTCATTGAAGAGCGAAAAATATTATATCTCACCGGATTATCTCTTGAAGGGGATCAACATTAAAATCGAAACCCTGTCCCCACAAATCATATTGATCACGTGGGAGGTCTTTATAAGGTTGGCATGAAAAAACAGCTGCATAGACCTGTCTTATCATAATAGCTTGCTGACTTTCTTCACCACTTAAGGGATCAATGATAGGATTTCCTAAGATCATTCCTTCGCGGTCTAAATAAAATCGCAAACGCACAACTGGACGATTTTTAAAATCTCCACCAAGGGCAACGAGTTTAAGTTTTTTTTGAATACACCCGCCTACAATATTGATCAATGTTTGTGCCATTTTTGTGGTATCGTTGATATTTTTTCGTCCCCCCAAAGCTTCTGGTTCGCTGGAGCGCTTTGCCCCACCTCCTTGCGTGTGTGTGCGATTGAGCAAATTTTTTTCTTCCATTGCCAAAATATCTTCAATTGTCTGTCTCGTCATTTGTTGATTTTGTTTTTTCGCGGCTTGCGCATTTTGCGTCACGGATTTTTGGGCGGGCTTCGGTTTTAACTTTGGAAAAGGTGATCTGTCTGGTAGCGCTCTCTGCGGAGCTTGTTGGTGTATTTGCACTTGCTCTACAGGCGCTTTTTGTGCTTCAGGAGCTGTTTGCGGCAATGTTGCTTCTTCATTTTTACGCATTTCTTCGGATGCTTCTGGCACAACCTTTTGAGTAACTTCCGGATGCACCTCTTCAGGGGTCGCCGGCACAATCTTCTGCGCAACCTCTGGACGCACCTCTGCGACTTTCTCTGCTTTTGTTTCTAGTAATTCCTGTGCTTTGAATGGTGGTGAAGGTTTTTCAGACACCTTTTCTTCTCCTGATGGTGAAGACATTGTCTCAACACGTCGTGGTTTTTCTTTCGGCTTGAAGGGCGCAAGACTATCTACTTGTCCCTCTCCAAAATGATGCGCTTCTTGTTTTTCTTGTGGTTTGGTGGTAGACTTCACTGCAGGAATTGCACGCACAGGGCCATTCAAAGCCCCCTGGTGAGAGGAAAGTTCTTCTGTCAGAGGGGCAAGGGTGATAGGAATTGTTTCCAGTTGTTGCGGTAAAGAGACGGGGTTGGTGAAATGAATAACCCCCAAGCTGAGAAAAATTATATGAACTGCAAGGGATAAAGCCAAGCCTCGTTTCATGGTATGATAAGAGTCTTTATTCATCTCCATGCCTTGTGTTTTTTATTTTCAATCGCTCTTTGTTATTTTTACAGACAACCTGCGACAGTTTCTGATAAATTTTATTGTGCCAAACTGGCTAAAGAAATTTGTGAAAAACCTGCTTTTCGAAGTTCGGCGAGCAGTTGTAACACTTTTTGATATTCAATCGTTCTAGCAGCACGCACAAAAATACGTTGATTTTTTTGTGTAAGATCAGTTGTATGTTGGGCTTTGAGTTGTGCAATGAGAGCTTCAAATGTGTCGTAATAGTCTTGATTGATGGCTAAGCGCCCTTGCGCATCAAGTGAAACCGTGATTGGAGTGCTCTCCATTTGCACAGGTTCGGCTTGACTACGCGGCAAATCAAGAGGAACACCGTTGATCAAAAGTGGAGCAGAAACCATGAAAATAATCAACAATACCAACACGACATCAACAAAAGGTGTGACATTGATTTCACTCATCAGTTGGCTGTGCAAACGATGTCGTCTGCGTGTGTTTTTTTGAGAAGAAGAAGCAACAGAAATTCCCATGAACAGCTCCCCTTATAATGGTGAATGCGACATGCGTGTCTCATCAATACGCCGTGATACAATTGTTGAAAATTCATCGGCAAAATTTTCTATCTGTGCAATTATCTGCGCACTTTCATTGACCAATTTATTATAGGCAATAACAGCTGGGATTGCAGCAAACAAACCAATGGCGGTCGCCAAAAGTGCCTCTGCAATACCTGGTGCGACAATCGCCAGTGAAGTGTTTTGAGAAGCTGAAATAGAAAGAAACGAACCCATAACACCAATAACCGTTCCCAAAAGGCCGATAAAAGGACCCGCCGATCCAAGTGTAGCAAGAAAACTTAATTTTGATTCTATTTTTGCGCTTTCACGCCCTAAAGTAAGATCCATAGCCTTATCAATCCTGCTTTGAAGACTTATTGATGTATGGATTCCTTTTTCAAGGGATTTTTTCCACTCCATCATTGCTGCCATAAAAACCGCCGAGATACTACTAGGGCGCTGACTTTTACAGGTTGAATAAAGGTCTTCCAAAGGTTTTCCTGACCAAAATATGCGTTCAAATTGTTTTATTTCACACCGTATTTTCCGATAGGTAAAGATTTTTTCAAAAATAATTGCCCAACTCCATACGGAAGCCAGCAATAAACTAATCATAATAGCTTTCACAACCCAATTAGCTTGGATAAACAAGCGCAACATTCCAATCGTTTCCAGACTTGTTAGTTCCATATGCGGCATAATTTTGTCCCTCTAAATGAAAGGTTCATCTGTTAAATTCTATAAAACAGATTGTTTTACAGTTTCTAAATTTAAGAAAACAAATTCCCCTTTTTCTCCAGTAAAGAACCACTAGAATATCGCTTTTTTAACAGAGTACACTCTTAAACAAAAAGTGTCGAAAAAAGCTCCTTAGGTAAACGTCGAGGTTTTCCCTCTTCATTAATGAGGGCAATTTCAACCTTTGCTGTTACCAACATCACATCCCTCCGCAGAATATATTGCTCCATGAAAAAGCGTGCCCCTTGAACACGATTGATCCGTGTTTTGATTGTTAAAAGATTATCGATTTGTGCTGGCCGGGAAAAATTGATTTCCATATGACGGACAACAAAAAACAGTTTTTCACCCTCAGCGCCTGATGCTAACAGCTTGTTATTAAAACCTGTATCTCGTAAAAATTCTGAACGTCCCCGTTCAAAAAATTCCAAATAGCGCGCATGGTAAACCACGCCAGAAAAATCTGTATCAGCGACATAAACCCGCACCTGAAAATCATGAAAAGCATTTGTATAATTACTCTTGAAAGAAATTTTTTCAGTCATCGGCTTCATCCCATAAAGTCGCTTGTCCTGATGAATTGTCTTGCGTATTAAGTAATTGAGCACATTTTTGTGTTGAAATCGTGGAAGCCGGAGCACAAAGCCCTAAATGGTTCCAAGCTTTTTCTCTCAGAATTCGCCCGCGAGCGGTCCGCTGAATAAAACCTTGTTGGAGAAGATAGGGTTCAATAATATCTTCAATGGCATCACGCGGCTCTGAGAGAGCAGCAGCAATGGTCTCAATGCCCACTGGACCACCTAAAAAAGTTTCTGCAATTAACAACAAATAACGACGATCAAGTGGATCGAGACCAAGATGATCAACCTCAAGACGCGAAAGCGCTTCATCAGCAACTTTGCGGTCAATTTTTTTTGCCCGTTTGACAAGAGCAAAATCACAAACCCGCCGTAAAAGTCGTCCCGCAATCCGTGGAGTACCGCGTGCCCGTCGGGCAATTTCATGGGCGCCATCATCACTGATCTGTACCGAAAAAAGGCGCGCATTGCGCTGAACAATATATTCCAATTCCTCTATGGTATAAAAATTGAGACGAATTGGAATGCCAAACCGATCCCGTAATGGTGTGGTCAAGAGTCCTAAACGCGTGGTTGCTGCAACCAAAGTGAATTTGGCAAGATCAATTTTAACTGAACGCGCTGCAGGACCTTCACCAAGAATAAGATCAAGCTGATAATCTTCCATGGCTGGATAAAGAATTTCTTCAATAGCCGGATTTAAACGATGAATTTCATCAATAAACAGAACATCACGTTCTTCTAGATTGGTTAAAAGAGCTGCCAAATCTCCTGATTTAGCAATAACAGGACCCGAAGTAGAGCGAAAATTAACCCCTAATTCTTTGGCCATAATCTGTGAAAGTGTTGTTTTGCCTAAACCAGGTGGTCCTACAAACAAAACATGGTCTAGTGCTTCTTGACGCGCTTTTGCTGCTTCGATAAATATTTTTAAATTTGCACGTGCTGCCTCTTGACCAATAAAGTCATCGAGCACTTGTGGTCTTAAGGAACGATCTGGATCGTTGGGAAAAGGCACACTATCAAGAAGGCGTTGGTCTTTCATCTTTATGCATTTTTACCTTGTGCTAAGTGGAAGGAGAAAGCAATTTGAGACTATGGCGAATAAGCAGTGCAGAGGAAACAGTTTCCCCTTCAAGAGCGTTCATCGCCAAAGCAAGAGCCCTGGCTGCTTGATCACGTTCAAAACCGAGCTTGACCAAAGCAGAGAGTGCATCATTAGTAGGTTGATGAGTCACTTCCAAATGAGGCTGTGGAGTGAAATGGAGTGCATTGTCATTAAATGGCAATGCTTTGCTTTTAAGTTCGCTCACAATTCTTTCGCTCACTTTTTTTCCAACACCTGGAGCCCGGCTAATCATTGCAATATCGTTTAATGCAATCGCTTGTGCAAGTTCATCTGGCGATAAAGTGCCTAAAATTGCCAAAGCAACCTTTGCTCCCACACCAGGCACATTTTGTAGAAGACAAAACCACTCTTGTTCCGCTTTCGCGACAAAACCAAAAAGGCGGATAGCCTCTTCACGAACATGGGTTTCAATAAAGAGACTTAAACTCTCACCAAGGGCTGGCAAAGAAGGACGCAACCGATTTGAGATAAAAACCACATAACCCACCCCCTGAACATCAACAATGATATGATCATCAAAGACATGTTCAAGGATACCTTTTAATTTGCCAATCATGCGGTAATCCTTGCATAATGAGAAGCGCTGGTGCGGTGGGTACTATGGCAAAGAGCAAGAGCAAGCGCATCAGCAGCATCACTGCTGTCAAATTCAGCACGTGGGAGAAGAACTTTTACCATCATGTGAATTTGTTCCTTAGCACCATGACCAACCCCAATAACCGATTTTTTTACTTTGTTCGGAGCATACTCAAAAACGGGAAGATTTGCTTGCGCCGGAGCAAGGAGAGCAATGGCTCGCGCTTGACCAAGTTTTAAAGTCGCTGTAGCATCCTTATTAACAAACACCTGCTCTACGGCAGCTTCATGGGGCATAAATTGATGCAAAATATCTGAAAGCCCTTTGTAAAGCTGGCATAGCCTAGAAGCAAGGTCACAGCGTGCATCAGAAGAAAGCGTGCCTGCTGCAACGAATTGAAGACGATTGCCAGAGAAATCGATAACGCCCCATCCTGTTCGCCGCAATCCGGGATCAATGCCTATAATACGAATCGTCTCTGCCATAAAGCCAAGTTTATACATTTTTTTCATATTTGAACAGCTGCACAAAAGCAAATAGAGCAAAAGAAGGATACAAACCCGATTTATTTGCTCACCGGATTGTCATCTTCCAAGATATAGGGGCAGATACCTCTTTTTCCCTTTCCCATAAAGCAACTCTTGCATGTGCACTTCTAGACGGAAGAAAGATGCTGCCTTCAAGATCAATCGTCCTCTTAATCGCAATCATCTCTACCATGAAAACAAATTGATACGTTTTTGCCACACGTGGACAAGAAGGCTAGGCAGCAAAAAGAACCCAGGAAGAGTACAGAGCAATAAAACAAAGGAAATGAAGGAAATTGATCAAAATGCGCTCTCCCACAGAGACAAAAGGACTCCCAGACGAAATAGAAAAGAGAGAAACGAGATGCAAAATTCTCTAAGAACGCTGAAAAGCCGTTTTAAGCAATTCAATTTGTGTGCCCACCGGATTGTCATCTTCCAAGACATTAGAAGATATGCTTTCTCTCCCATAACGCATATATTGCATGCGCGCTTCTAGACGAAGGGAACGAGCGACAAAGTGGCGGAAAATTTCTGGAAACTCTTGCCAATGAACGCTTTCTAATTTCAGTGTCGGTGTGTGAAGCGATACTTTCGCAATTTCTTTTTGTATTTGTTCTGGTGACATTTCTCCTTCGCGCTCTGCGCGAAGAAGGAGAAGTTGAGAAGCTATTTGCATAAGCCGTGTACTTAAATACATCGCTTCTTTAGCATAAAGTGCAGAAACTTCTGCTGAGAGAAAACGTGCAGCTATTCTTCCTTCCGTATCAATATAAGCTGCTGTTTCTTCAATCAACGCCATCGTTTCTTCATAGAGGCGGTTAAAAACACTGTCAAAAGCATTATGCTCAATCATGATAATGGGTTTATCGTATGGACGTTTATGTGCGCTCACGCTTTTATACTCCAAATATCAACACAAAAATTACAATGCTCAACGAAACGAAAGCCAAAAAGTTTCTTTTCCTGCTGTGTAAAATGCTTTTTTTAAATGAGTACCTCTTTTAAAACTTCTGCGCAATATGCCTTTTTATGCTAGGGTTAACGGGTTATAGAATGCCATTACAAACAGAGAGGTTTCCTTGAAGAAAACCAATGAAGAGATTGGCGTTTTTCATAATAATAGGCGACCCAAAATTGCAGAGCAATACCACTTATGATCAAAAGGCTATCGGAAAAAAATGTTCCTGTCATCACTGTTTTTAAAATTTGGCCAAACATGGCAAAAACAGTCCCCGTTACAAAGACTGGTAAACTATGTTTGCCTAAAATTGCTAAGGGATGTTGTTCTGAAACATGAAACCACTTATGAAGGCGAGGCAAACAAAGGATTAATAATGATAATGCAACAATATGGAACAGACGCGGCAAACTTAAAAAGGTCTTATTAAAACTCATCAACGGAGAAGACCACTGAAGGTACCCCATAACACCCCACCAGTTTAAGCGGACCCATAAAAGCGAAAGCAAAAGATATGTAGCCGAAAAAGCAATCCAAAAAGGCTGAAAGGCAATTGTTTTTCCCTGTTTAAGAGATACAGCACTGATCAACCCTATAACAAAAAGCACTTGCCATGACAGGGGGTTCAAAAACCACTTTCCTTGTAATGGATAAGAAGGAAGGGCAATTTCATAAAGTCCACAGATGAGGTACAGCATAAACGAGCCTAAAAGCAACAGCCCTTTCCGTTTACAACTCAAATAAAGCATAAAAGGCGCAAAAAGTGTCAGCACAATATAAAGCGGAAGAATGTTATTATACCCCAATTGATGTCCAAAACTTAAGGTGCTAAAAAATGCGATAAAGGGTTGTGTAAAAAATAAACCCACATTGTTCATCGATAAAAGTTTCTCTGTGCGCCACAATAAAAAGGCTCCGGAAAAAAGACTTAAAGTTGCAAAGGTGGTAAAAAGATATGCCCTATAAAGCCGGAAAGCTCTGCGCCAAAGTTTGCGCACAATAAAAGTAAAAGACTCCTGATGTAAGCGCGGATAAAAGCTTAATCCAAGAGAAACTCCTGAAAGCAAAACAAATATTTCTGCTGAATCAGAAAAACCAAAATTTTTATGTGTTATTGTTTCATAGAGAGTTCCGGGAATATGGTTGATGAAAATCGTCAACAAGGCTAAAGAACGAAAAACATCAATGCGTGTATCACGACGAAAAGGATGCATTTTATGATTTAAAATACCCTTATAACTCATAATGGGCCCCTCCAAGTCACAAAAGCAGTCGGCCCCTTTCAACAAGGAACCCTGCGTTAGGATGAAACTTTAATTTTTAAGTGTCAAGTTTCTTTTTCAGAGATAAGGATTTTGTATGACAAAACAAAAGAGTAAATCGATTGAGTCTCCTTCTTATCCTCAATTGGTTTTGACATTAGATGTTCAGCGTATTTTAGAGCCCACCTTTTTGCGCCAAATCTTGCAAACAAAGTCTTTTGCGTGTGTTATTCTCTATGATTCTCAAGGTTTTAAGGATGATGCATTTTTTTTACAAAAACAAGCACAAATCTACGTAGAAGATATTCAGCAAAATGGCGCTGCGCTTCTTATCGCTGATGAACGCAGAATTGCTGAACGAGTAAAGGCGGATGGTTTACATGTGGAGGGTGATCTTAACGCTCTCGAGCGCTTTGAAAATCAGAAAAAGGAACAAAAAATCATTGGTTTTGGCAATTTGCGTAACCGTCATTGTGCGATGGTTGCTGGAGAGGCAGGTGTTGACTATCTGTTTTTTGGCAAATTAGGTGCGGATAAAAAACCGCATGCGCACCCTCGCAATCTCCAGTTAGGCCGTTGGTGGGCAGAGATTATGGAAACTCCTGCTATCATTCAAGCAGGAAATGATTTTGCAAGTTTTGATGAGGTAATAAAGACCGCATGTGAATTTATTGCCGTCGAAGAAATCATTTTTGCGCACGACTCTCCTTTGCTCATGCTGAAAATGATCAAAGAAAAATGTGAAAATTCGCACTTATAATGCCGAAAAAACATCAAAAACGAAATATCCACCTGTACCAAACGACAGGCACAGAGAACGTAAAACCCCTCACCTAACTGCTTCTTGCAATAAACAGGGAAGAGACGGTTTTATGAAAAATTGTCATAAAAGAACAAAGACACAAGACATCCAAACGTATCATAGTGCTGTTTCAGCGCCCAGAGAGGCTCTCCCCTTATAATCAATCATGATTATGGTGTCTTGATCGCAGACGCAATGATCAATAGAGATTAAAAGCCCGAAGTCTCGATACATAAATTTTCCTCGCTTTGCGGGTGTCCTGGGATTCTGGGAGATTTTGCTATGTCCAGGTGCTCTAAGCACTAAAAGCAAAATGCTGATTCTAAGTCAGTACTTTTAACCCCCGGAATAGCAATACGAAGGCGCTCGCGACCGACAGAGGGAAATGCAAGCGAAAAATCCTCAAAACAACATTTTCGTGGGTAAAAAAATTCATTTCAGACGAAAAATGCTGAAAATGTCTCAAAAACAATTAGGGCACACCTTAGGGGTAAGCGCCCAACAAATTCAAAAATATGAAGCAGGATTAAATCGTATAGCACAGGACGTTTAAAAGAAATTGCTGATATTCTCAGTATTCCTATTTCCTTTTTTTATGCCGATACTTAAAATAAAACACAAAGAGCCTATCCCATCATAATGAAATTATCTCGAGCAGAAAGAAATATCTGTTACGGACAAGATTTATCGTTCTCACCTCGGTAAAACAAAGAGCAATTTTACAATTAATCTCTGACCAAAATAAAAACTTTTAAAACCATGGTCTTGGTCTATAGTGCTATATTTTCTGTTTATCCGTATTCATGCATATTTTTAAAAAGCAGCCCCCTCTTCGTTGCGGATGCTTTTTGATTTTAAATGATGCACACTGCATAGAGCTGCTCTAAATGTTGGATATCTGTTTTTAACTTCCCCCCTACAAGGACAGCAATTCCTCCCACAACAAGCAAGAAGCGATTTTGTAAATTTTGATGAGGTGATAAAAACCGGCTATAGGTCTCTTTCCGTTGAAAAAACCGTCCTGGTGTAATAATTCTTTTCCCCTGCTTGAAATGATCAAAGAAACATGTGAAAATTCTCAGCAATGAGGAGGAAACATCTATGATCAAGAAAAGCTTTAAGCTGTTTATCCTGGAAGTGATTTGGTTTGCAATTGCTGTTGCAAATTCTGCTGGAATTGCTCAAGAATCCTCAAACTTTGAGCGCTCTTTCAACACCATTCAAGTTCCTTCCAACAGTGATGAATCTTTTCAGCCCTTAAAAATTGGACAATATGATCAAGCCTATGACTATTATATCCAAGGCTATTATTTGAAAGCCTTTCGTGAAGCGCTCCGGCGTGCTGAACAAAATGATCCCTTTGCTCAAACTTTGGTTGGCCGGATTTATATGGAAGGGTGTGCCGTTCCTATGGATGGAGCACGCGCCGCTTTGTGGTTTGGCCGTGCAGCAAAACAGGGCGAACCACAAGCACAACTGCGCTATGGTCTTATGTTATTTCATGGCCATTTTATTGCACAAAATCAAGAACTCGGTGAACAGTTTATTCGAAAAGCTGTAGACGCAGGGGTGAAAGAAGCTTATTTTTATTATGGACAAATGCTCCTTTATAAAGCCTTGCATGAGAAGCAAGCTCTTGCAGGTGTCTTTTCCCAAAGCCGCGAAAATGAAGCGACAGACCAGGCATTAAAATGGTTCTTAAAAGGTGCAGCCCTTGGTGATGCAGAAGCTTCTTTCGCTGCTGCAAAAATTCTCTCCTTAGGAACTTTAACACAGCCAAAAGATGATCGTAATGCGCGCAAACTTATGGAAGTTGCTGCCCAAAATAAACATTTTGAGGCCCAAATCCTTTTAGCACAATGGCTTGTCCAAGCCCGTGGAGGAGAAGCCGATTTTCAACGTGCTTTTCAGTTGCTTTTTACCAATGCCATCAACATGATCACCCCGGCACAGATCTGTCTTGCAAGGCTTTATCGAGATGGAATAGGAACAAAAGGCGATACGATAATGGCAGCGGCATGGTATATGCTTGCAAAGGAAGCAAAAATGCAGGCACCTGATCTTGAAACGATGCTCGAAGGTATGGACCAAACACAGCTAGAAGCAGCGCGCAAAGAAGCAATAAAGCTTCTCCCTGTTTTTTAACACAGTCTTCAGAAAAATGATGTTATTTGCTTCAAATCTATAAATTCCCACAAAAATCTTTGTGCAAATTTTTAAAATCCTTGCGTCTAAGCGGTTTTTATGGTCTTGCAAAGAGTTGAAAAGCAAGAATACATAAAAGTTCTTTTTGGCGGTATTTTTTAGGCTTTTCTCTTTGCAAAGATGATACATAATCTCTCTGGAAAGGATAACAAGAGAGTTCTTTTTGCAAGAATGGAATTGGATATAAACGATGAAAATTAATGGCAATGAAATTCGCCCCGGTAATGTGATCGAGCATCAAGGAAGCTTGTGGGTAGCTATTAAATGCAATGCCGTAAAACCAGGAAAAGGTGGTGCATTTAATCAAGTTGAAATGAAAAATTTGATTGATGGTACAAAATTCAACGAACGATTTCGTGCAGCGGAAACGGTTGAAAGAGTGCGCCTTGAACAAAAGGATTTTACTTTCCTTTATCAACAAGGTGATGCTTTGATTTTTATGGATTCGCAATCCTATGAACAACTTGAATTGCAAAAAGATTTTGTTGGTGAGCGTGCTGCTTTTCTCCAAGAGGGAATGACTGTAACGGTTGAACTTTATCAAGAAAAGCCCATCGGCATCTCGCTTCCCGATCAAGTTAGCGTGACAATTGCTGAAGCTGATCCTGCACTCAAAGGGCAAACGGTTACAGCCTCCTATAAACCTGCAATTCTTGAAAATGGTATTCGTATTCTTGTCCCACCTTTTATTAACGCTGGTGAACATGTCATTGTCGATACCAACGAGTTGGTTTATTTGCGTCGTGCAAATGATAAAGGATAAATAGAGGGATAAGAGATGGGCCATTCTGCAATCATGAATGTCATGGTGCAAGCCGCAATGAAAGCTGGACGCTCTTTAGTGCGCGATTATGGCGAAGTGCAAAATTTGCAGGTGTCTTTGAAAGGTCCAGCCGATTACGTCAGTCAAGCAGATCGCAAAGCTGAAAAAATTATTTTCAATGAATTGAGCAAAGCACGACCAAAATTTGGTTTTCTGATGGAAGAGTCTGAGGAAATTATTGGTGAAGATTCTCAGCATCGTTTCATTGTCGATCCGTTAGATGGTACAACAAATTTCCTCCATGGCATTCCTTTTTTTGCTGTTTCTATTGCCTTGGAAAGTCAAGGGCAAATTGTTGCTGGTGTGATTTATAATCCTATCAATGATGAGCTTTTTAGCGCTGAGCGCGGTGGTGGTGCTTTTTTTAATGACCGGCGATGTCGTGTTTCTGCACGCAGAAAATTAGAAGATTGTGTCATTGCAACGGGCATGCCCCATTTGGGGCGCTCAGATCATGGGACATATCTTATCGAATTGCACAATGTGATAACTGAAGTTGCAGGCATTCGCCGATTTGGAGCTACTGCTCTTGATTTGGCTTATGTTGCTGCTGGAAGAACCGATGGATTTTGGGAAGATGATCTCCAGATTTGGGATATAGCTGCTGGAATATTGATGGTTCGTGAAGCTGGTGGTTTTGTTACGGATAAAGAAGGTGGTAACGATATTTTTCGTAAAAAAAATATCATTGCTGGTAACGAACACATTCGCACCAAATTAGAAAAAACCCTTAAAAAAGGCATTTGAACCACAAAAGAGAAATTCAAGAAAAAGGCAACGCTAGGGCAGACTGCTTTTAGCTTTCTGTAAAAAACCAGTATAACGATGAAGCCAATGTTTATGAAAAGAGTTTATTCAGGCGAAAGTTGCAGTTTCGCCAAATGTGCATAAACGCCATTTTGTGCAACGAGTTCCGCATGTGTTCCCTCTTCAACAAGAGTCCCTTTTTCCATCACCAGAATGCGATCTGCTTTTAAAATCGTTGCTAAACGGTGAGCAATCACCAGTGTTGTTCGATTTTGCATCAGACCTTCCAAGGCTTCTTGCACCAACTTTTCGCTGCTTGCATCTAAAGCTGAGGTTGCCTCATCAAGTAACAAAAGAGGAGCATTTTTAAAAATCGCACGTGCAATACCAATACGCTGTTTCTGTCCACCAGAAAGCATGGTACCACGTTCTCCAACCTCAGTATCAAAACCTTTTGGCAAGGCTTGAATAAATTCAAGTGCATTGGCTGTTTTGGCTGCGGCAATGATTTGCTCTTCATTAATATTTTCGCTACCAAAAGTAATATTATCCCGTAATGTGCCGTCAAAAATAGCTACATCTTGGGGGACATAAGAAATTGAACTGCGTAAATCTTGGAGAGAAAGGCTGTTAATTTCAGTACCATCAAAGCGGATTTGACCGCTGTTTGGATCATAAAAACGAAGAATCAGCGAAAAAATGGTGCTTTTTCCTGCACCTGAAGCACCAACAAAAGCCACAGTTTCGCCCGCTTTGACAGAAAAGGAAAGAGAGCGCAAAATCTTTTCTTTTGGTCTAGAAGGATATGTAAAATCAACCTGATCAAAAATGATTGTGCCTTGGACAGGTTGTGCCAATGGTAAAGGAACTTTGGGAGCTAAAATAGTGGGCTGTTTTTGCAATAATTCAGCAAGCCGTTCAGCAGCGCCCAGGGCTTGGATTAATTCTGCACCAAGTTCCGATAATTGTGTAAAAGTAGAAGCTCCCAAAACCGCATAGAGAACAAATTGACCTAATGTTCCGCCCGACATAGTGCCATTTAAGACGTCACAGGATCCAATCCATAAAACGGCAACAACACTGCTAAAAACCAGAAAGATGGTAAAGCCGGTGAAAAAAGAACGAAGAATCACGGAAGCACGCGCTGTCTGAAAAGCACGTTCAACCAACTGGGAAAAACGTGCAGAAACCTGTTTTTCGACGTTAAAGGCTTGTACAGTACGAATAGCGCTTACCTGTTCTGTTGCCAAAGCGTTGGCATCTGCTATACGGTCTTGCGCAATACGTGTGCGTGTACGAACCTTGCGCCCGAAAATAACCAATGGAATGGCAACAAAAGGGATAGCAAGCAGAACAAGCGAAGACAATTTGGCATTGGTGATAACCATCATAAAAATCGCTCCAATCACCACGATGAGATGACGCAAAGCTATAGAAGCAGTGGAGCCAACAGCCAATTTTATTTGAGTGGTATCTGTTAAAAGCCGCGAAACAAGTTCACCAGAATGGGACTGATCAAAAAAAGCCGGAGAAAGTTGTATGATATGCGTAAAAACATCACGCCGTAAATCCGCAACAATCCGTTCGCCCAAGGTAATAACACAATAATAACGGCAGGCTGAAGCAAGTGCAAGAAGCAAGGCTAACACAAACAAAATAGCGAAGTAAAAATTGATATTGCCATGACTTGAAGAAGAAAAACCATGATCAAGCATTTGACGAATAGCAACAGGCAAAGCGAGCGTAACAAGAGCGGCAACAGATAAAGCGAGAAAACCAAAGAATATGAGCCAACTATAACGTACAATATAAGGGCCAAAAGTTGAAAGCGAAGAGAATGAAGGCTTTGTATGGGAAGATTTTGTAGATTTTTTCGAATGATTGAAAAGATTCATAGGATTTCGCTCATTTATAAGGTTATTGATAACTCTTGATGCGTTCAGGCATCTTGAACACTTGTTTTTTGATACGCCCTCAGTTATAAAAAGAGTACTTCAACCAATTTATCAAAAAGACGAAGTGAGCGCACTTAAAATAAAGAGCAGGTGCCATTTCTTTTTATGAAAGCAGAAGGTTTGCCGTATGAAAGCGAATATTCATCCCAACTATCACAGGATTACCGTTGTTATGACGGATGGCTCCCAATATACAACGCGCTCCACCTGGGGGAAAGAAGGAGACACCCTTAATTTGGATATTGATCCAAGAACGCATCCAGCCTGGACAGGTGGAGCTCAAACATTGGTAGATCATGGTGGTCGTATTTCTAAATTTAAAAATCGTTTTGGTAATTTGGGCATGTAAAAACTTATTTCCGATTGTGAAGGGTGAAAAGGTGGCGAACAAAGTGATACAAAACTTTCAACCAGGTGATTCGTAGTGAAAGCAATTGATCTGTTTTGAACCTTGAGAAAGATGCACCTTTAGAGCTTTTAGAGTTGAGGATTTTAGTAAAAAAGAGTATAAAAATGGGATATCCTGCCTTAAGCCTTAAAGCGGGTTTTTTTATGTGTCAAATGAAAATGCGTATTGATTATACAGGGTAGGTAGTTTTATTGCATTGAAGCATAGCTTTTAAAGCACAAGCTTTATTATTCTTCAGGCGCAAGACCTTTCCTGTTCCTTTGTCCATTTTCCTAAAGCGGCAAGATGATTCATCCGTGCGCGATGGCAAAAAGCCTTTTGCGCAAGAGCAATATTTTGGTGGTGGCTACCCCATGCTTTCAAAGCAGCCGCTTGCAATGCTCGTCCATAAGAAAAGGTCAATTTCCAAGGCAATGTCCCCAAAGCATTCATAGCCGACAAATGGGCCGTTGCTTCTTCATCGGACTGCCCTCCGGAAAGAAACGCAATTCCTGGAACAGCAGCAGGAACAGTCTGTTTAAGAACGCGAACCGTTTTTTCAGCCACTTCTTCAACAGAGGCAGTTCGTGCATCTTTTCCATCAATCACCATATTAGGTTTCAAAATCATGCCCTCGAAAAGAACCCGTGCCTCAAACAATTCTTTAAACACCATGTTTAAGACAGCTTGTGTGACTTCAAAGCAGCGCGTAATTGAATGCTGACGCGATGCGCCATCCATCAACACTTCCGGCTCAACAATCGGCACAAGACCTGCTTCCTGACACAAAGCAGCATAGCGCGCGAGAGCTTGTGCATTTTGGCTTATTGCCCCTTTTGTCGGCAGAGCATACGCATCAATCGCAATTACCGCGCGCCATTTAGCAAAACGCGCTCCTAAAGCATAATAATCTTTTAAACGCTCACGAAGACCATCTAACCCTTCTGTGATCATTTCTTGAGGAAAAGCCGCTAATGGTTTGGCACCAGTATCGACTTTAATACCTGGCAAAGCACCTGCATTACGAATAAGATCCGTCAACATTTGCCCAGTAGATGCTTTTTGACGAAGTGTTTCATCAAATAAGATCACACCAGAGATGGCGCTTTCCATAGCTTCTTTTGCTGTAAAAAGCATTTCACGATAGGCGCGGCGATTGTCTTCGTTGGATTCAACACCAATGCTTTCAAAACGCTTTCCAATCGTAGCGGTACTTTCATCTGCTGCCAAAATACCTTTACCTGCACAAACTAAAGCCTGTGCAATATCTCCAAGACATTCATTCATAAAAAATTCCTCTTTTCTGTCTTCATTTCCAAAAGTGAGCAATGCACCAGCATAGCTTACACAACACAAGTTATTCGTTAAGCCTGCCTGAGAGCAAAAATACCGGGAAGCACCTTGCCTTCCATCCATTCTAAAAAAGCTCCCCCTGCGGTTGAAAGATAAGTGAAATCATTGGCAACACCAGCGTGGTTAAGAGCAAAAACCGTATCTCCCCCTCCAGCAATTGAAACACATTTCCCTGTCAAGCTGCATTCTGCTGCATGACGTGCAACTGCAATCGTTCCTTGATCAAAGGGAGACATCTCAAAAACACCAAGGGGGCCATTCCACACAAGGGTAGCAGCTTTATCAATCACTTCATTGATATGCGCAATGGAGCGGGTACCAATATCCAAAATCATTCCATCATCAGGAATATCTCCAATATCATAGAGACGATGCGGTGCATCTTTTTCAAAGCGAAACCCAACCACTGCATCCACAGGGAGTAGAAGCGTACATTGGTGCTCTTGTGCTTTTTCAATGACTTTTTTTATCGTCTGCATTAGTGCATGTTCACACAATGACTTACCAACATGGATACCTTGTGCAGCTAAAAAACTGTTGGCCATGCCACCGCCAATCACCAAATAATCGACCTTTTCAACTAAATGATTGAGCACAAAAAGCTTACTGGAAACTTTTGCACCTCCAACAAGTGCGACCACTGGACGCCTCGGATTGTCAAGTCCTTTTTCCAACGCCTGCAATTCACATTGTAAAGAGCGCCCCGCATAGGAGGGCAACAAATGTGTTATTCCCTCCACCGAAGCATGGGCACGATGAGAGACTGAAAAAGCATCATTGACATAAAGATCCCCATTATGGGCTAAAGCTTCAGCAAAAGAACAATCATTTTTTTCTTCACCTGGATGAAAACGAACATTTTCAAGCAGCAAAAGACCACCATTTTGCAATGCCTCAATTGCTGTCTGCGCTGCGACACCGACACAATCCGGTGCAAAAGCAACTGGTTGGTTGATTATTTTTTCCAGCACTCGCACAACGGGGCGTAGCGAAAATTCTGGCTCCCCCTGTCCTTTAGGGCGACCACAATGGGAGAGAAGAATAAGCTTAGCACCACGTTTTTGAAGCTCAAGGAGTGTTTCTTTATGCCGTTTGAGGCGGGTTTCATCGCATACCTTACCTTGCGACATTGGCACATTAAAATCGACCCGCACAAGAACACGTTTCCCAGTGACATCAACATCATCAAGTGTACGAAAACCCATCACTGCTCCCTCTTCATTTTCTGTTGTTTCAAACAAAGCACCTGCCCAACTTTTTCTCCACTCAACCTGCTCTTTGTTTTTACGCAAAGAAATCCGCTATAGTCTGTATTATCTCAACCTTTGTCTCGTTCAATCTTATTCTTTTAAATTTCGCTCTTTCAGGTGATTAGAAACACCATACATTACGGACCAACCCAAAACGACGATAAAATGTATCACTAATCCCTGGACAGCATTTTCTCTCTCTAGCCACCCGAACAACAGCCCTTACCCCGTCTTTTTTCAAAAAGAATGCGCCTTAACTTTCTCTTACAAAAACCTGACTTTCTGTTGCAAAAAAGGACCTTCAGGTCCTCTCTTCGTACACTGTCTTGGCAAAAGCCACAGCCGTATCAGCCATACGGTTTGAAAAACCCCACTCATTATCGTACCAAACCAGAACACGACAGAGTTTACCATCGATCACCTTCGTTTGATCATTGTGGAAAATAGCTGAATGTGGATTATGATTAAAATCACAACTCACGAGCTTTTCCTCCGTATAGTCCAAAATTCCTTTGAGCGCACCTCGTGCAGCAGTGCAAATAGCCGTGTTAATTTCTTCAACCATTGTGGAACGTTTAGCGGTAAATGTCAAATCAACAACGGAAACATTAGGGGTTGGAACACGAATCGACACACCGTCGAGCAATCCTTTCAATTCTGGCAAAACCAATCCCACAGCTTTAGCCGCCCCTGTTGACGTAGGAATCATAGAGAGAGCCGCAGCACGTGCACGATAAAGATCACGATGCATTGTATCCAATACAGGTTGATCACCTGTATAAGAATGGATTGTTGTCATAAAGCCCTTTTCAATACCAACCGTGTTGTGCAAGACTTGCGCAACAGGCGCCAAGCAGTTGGTTGTACAAGAAGCATTTGAAACAACCCTATGTTCTTTGCTCAAAGACTGATGATTAACCCCATAGACCACAGTGAAATCTGCACCTTCAGAAGGTGCAGAAACAAGAACACGTTTTGCACCCGCACTCAAATGCGCACTTGCTTTGTCACGCGCAGTAAAAATGCCTGTACATTCCAAGGCAATATCAATATCCAAAGCCTTCCAAGGCAATTGTGCTGGATCACGCTCTGATGTCACCTTTATCAAACCGCACCCGACATCAATGGCATCACCCAAAACCTGAACACTACCAGGGAAATGCCCATGGACTGAATCATAGCGCAACAAATGGGCATTGGTTTCCACCGATCCCAAATCATTCACTGCCACCACCTGAATATCTTGGCGGCCACTCTCCACAATAGCACGCAAAATATTGCGTCCAATACGACCAAACCCATTAATTGCAACGCGAACAGTCATCTCACATTTTCCTTATCGATCTTTTAGAGTGCAACAAATGGGTATTGATTTCCACCGATCCCAAATCATTCACTGCCACCACCTGAATATCTTGGCGGCCATTTCCCATAATGGCACGCAAACTCTTGCGTCCAATACGACAGATCCATTCATTGCAACGCAAACAGTCATTTCACATTTTCCTTATTGATCTTTTCAAGCTCTTTTTCAACGGTAGCGACCACATTCTCACAAGTAATGTCGAAATGTGCATAAAGCGCATCAATCGTCCCACTTGCACCAAATCCCTCCATGCCAATAAATATACCATCACTCCCAATAAAACGGTCCCATCCTTGCCGAATGGCAGCTTCAATGGCAATTTTAATTGGTGCATCACCAATGAGGGCACGCTGATAGGAAAGAGATTGTTGAGCAAAGAGTTCAAAACAAGGTACAGAAACCACACGCGTTGGAATTGCGTTTTCTTCTAACAGCGCCTGTGCCTTTACTGCAATTTGCAATTCTGATCCGGAAGAAAACAAAGTAACTTGCGCATCATCACTGGCTGTTAGCAATTCATAAGCACCGAGCATACAGAGGTTTTCTTTTTCATATTCTTGACGCAAAAGCGGTAAATTTTGTCGGCTCAAAGCCAAAGTGGAAGGTGTATTGCGTGCTTTCAAAGCCAATTGCCAACACTCAACAGTCTCCATAGCGTCCGCGGGTCGGAAAACAAAATGATTGGGAAGTGCACGCAATGCAGCCAAATGCTCCACTGGTTGATGGGTCGGACCATCTTCACCAAGACCAATGGAATCATGGGTCATGACATAAATCACCCGTAAACCCATGAGAGAAGACAAACGCATTGCGGGACGCATATAGTCAGAAAAGCATAAAAAGGTTCCGCCATAAGGAATACAGCCTCCATGCAGAGCTAGACCATTCATCACGGCTCCCATTGCATGTTCGCGAATTCCATAATGCAGATAGCGACCTGAAAAATCTTCAGCAGAGATACTTTTCATCTGACTGCTTTTTGTATTATTAGACCCGGTTAAGTCAGCAGAACCACCAATGGTCTCAATAACGGTTTCATTAATAACTTCAAGAGCCATTTCAGAAGCTTTACGAGTTGCAACGCAAGGACAATCTTCGACTAGCTTTTGTTTATAAGCATCGATAGCGCCATCAAATCCGCCCACAAGATCACCGCGCATCAACCTTTCAAACTCTACCCGTTCTGACAGAGGAAGATCTGCAAATTTTTCTTTCCATTTTTGTCGTTTTTTAGCGGCATTAAGACCAGCCAAGCGCCAATTATCGAGAATATCGGCTGGAATAACGAAAGGTTCAGCCTCCCATCCTAAAGCGATACGTGTTTCAGCAATTTCGCGCGTTCCTAAAGGTGCCCCATGGACTTTATTGGTTCCAGCTTTATTTGGTGCTCCAAAGCCAATGGTTGTTTTACAAGCGATCAAAGTTGGTTTATCGGAATTTTGTGCAGCTTCAATAGCACGAGCGATTGCTCCTTGGTCATGTCCATCGACTTTGTATGTATTCCAACCAGACGCTTTAAAACGTGCCATCTGGTCAGTACTGTCAGCAAGAGAAATCTCTCCATCGATGGAAATATTATTATCATCCCATAACACGATAAGCTTATGAAGTTTTAAATGTCCAGCAAAAGAAATGGCTTCTTGGGCAATTCCTTCCATGAGGCATCCATCACCAACCAGCGCATAGGTATAATGGTTGATGATATCGCCAAAACGTGCATTCTGCAAGCGCTCACCCAACGCCATTCCCACGGCATTAGCCAATCCCTGCCCAAGGGGACCAGTGGTTGTTTCGATTCCCGCAGCGTGCCCATATTCTGGATGTCCAGCAAGCTTTGACCCTATTTGGCGGAAATTTTTGAGATCCTCAAGTGAGATATCTTCATAACCAGAAAGATACAAGAGAGCATAAAGCAACATAGCCCCATGCCCAGCTGACAACACAAAACGATCACGGTCGGGCCAATGAGGATTTTTGGGATCATGGGCAAGGAACTTTGTATAAAGAACGGTAGCAATATCGGCTGCCCCCATTGGCAAACCAGGATGGCCAGAATTCGCTTTCTCAATTGCATCAATAGCAAGAAAACGGATAGCATTAGCCATCTGATTTTGTTGCTCGGTATTTATCATGAATGAGACCACTTTATCAAACGCGTTATTTTGTCGCTTCTTCCGTATTCTCTTAATTTTTTCAGAAATACTTTTCAGTTTATTTAAATCGTCAGCATGAGACTTCTTACGGACACTTCAGTAATATTCCCACACATCTCTTATGCACACATACCATTTATGCCAATACTCTCAAAAAATCCAGCTTTTAATTTACATGTTTCCCCTGCTTTGCTTGCTAAAATGTCTTACATACTTAAAAATAAAATCAACATAAGATATGAGTGATTCGTTTTTGCATAAAGAACCGATAAAGGATATACACACCCAAAGGATTTAAACATCATGAACCAGGAAACTACGGTTCTACCACACGCTTTAGAGCAATTGGAAAAAGCACTAAGAACCTTAGAGATCACCATTATAAACCACAATGCTGTTATTGAGAAAAACAATGAATGGGAAGAAGAAATTCAACGAATGAACGCTGATCGTAGCCGTCTTGCCCAAGCACTGGATAAAGCCGAAGCCCAAGTGGAGCGGCTAGAAGCAGTAAACAAAGAAGTTTCCAAACGTTTGATTAAGGCAATGGAGACGATTCGTGTCGTAATTGATAGATAAAGGTTTGAATGCATGGAAACCGTTTCCGTCACCATTGATGGTAAAGTTTATCGTATGGCTTGCGATAAAGGGCAAGAACGCCATCTCATTGAGCTTGCGGCTCGATTGGACCAGTATATCACCCATCTGAAGGAAAATTTTGGTGAAATCGGTGATCATCGTTTATCGGTTATGGCCGGTATTATGGTTATCGATGAAATGGAAGAGATAAAACGAGAAAATAAAAAATTACAAGAAGACTACGAGGCTCTTTTACGACTAAACAATGAAAGAGATCATGCCATGGAAAGAATTATGCAAGACACAACACAACGCATTGAAAAGCTCACCAATCAATTGCTCAAAGATAACCAAACTAGCATTGATATTCAAAAACAGGAAAACCTTTAAACGCACACTTCAGTTCTAAACTAACCAGGGCTATAACGTCCAAAGACCGGCATAAAGGGGTGTAATTGTGGTTGCATCATTGTGAAAAAATCGTGTAAATTGCAAAAGCAAAAGATAAAAGAACATTCTCTAAAAAAGAAAAAGCACTGCTCGTGCCTCACTTAAACTGCCGTAACTCCTTCAAAACTTCTTTCCGTGAATGATATAATCAAAATCTATTGGGAATCGCCATCTTTCATGAAGGGACAAGCGAGCACTGTCATTATATTCACGGGCACAAAATGTTGCTACTACTCTTAACCTTTAGCCGGTTCATAAGAACCCTATTATTTATTCCTTTTTCAAACAGTTTTTATGCCCCTGTCGATTCCTCTTCTGACAGATAAGAAAATTATTTTTTTGATTCTGAATGAGAAAATTTGAAATGAGAAAAACTTCCTGGATTCGGATCTTTCACTTAAGATGCAAAATGATGAATTATCATTATAAATCAAAATATTGAACGTACAGAGATAAATTAGGAATAGATAAAGCTGTTCGAAAAGTACCTAAAGACAGAGTGGAATATATAAAGAACTGTGCCTGATACAATATAAGCAACACTCGCTGCCAATTGAAACGTTCCAGCAACCACACGATACTGAATAGAATGATCATAACACACTTCAGCGCATAGTTCCAGCCTCCCATTATCAATCAACAACCGATCACCGGGTTTAACAGCTGCTAACACTTCGCTGTGCGGAAAAAAACACGCTGTACATCACCAAGAACATCATGATCATCCAATGTAAATTTTTGCCCAACACGTAAATCCTCTTGCCCTTTAACAAAACAGCCGACATGCAACTTAGGTTCCTGGAGATCCACGAAAATACCGATTGGTCAGCGAACGGTTTTTTCGACCTTCCGGATTCGCTTCACCAAATCACACATTGTTTTAAGATCTGTGTGACTCATATTAAGACGAAAAACATCTGTTCCCGTTGACTCTGGTGCAAATGTTATGCACCAACCACAGCAGCATAAGTGCGATCTTGCTCGATTTGCTGGGCGATTCGGTCCATCATCAGCACGGCTTTTTCAGTATAAAAACCAGACATGCATGCAGCAGACAACACGAAAGCCAGTTGCTGTGCTTTCACGATAGATGATAAAGCAATAATGGGTATGCTCTGGTCGGGCACTCCCCCAAAAATATCACTCGTGTGAACATTCAAACGCCCTTTGTTCCATCTTGAGAAACAGAAGCGATGCGCAGTAAATTCGTAGAGCCAGGTTTTCCAAGCGGGACGCCAGCTGTCACAAGGAATCGATCTCCTCCTTGGCAAAAGCCTTCTTGAAAAGCGATCGCCGCTGCACGATCAACCATATCCTCCAAATCCCGAGCATCTTCGGTAACCACACAATGAAGCCCCCAAACCAAAGCCAGTCGCCGTGCTGTTTTCACGATCGGCGATAAAGCAATAATGGGTATGTTCGGACGCTCACGAGATGTGCGCACACCCGTTGTGCCTGAAGCAGTATAAGCAACGATGGCTGCCAATTGAAGCGTTTCGGCGATCTGACGCGCTGCAAGAGAAATTGCATCTGTTCCTGTTGACTCTGGCGCAGGGTGTTGTGCATCAACTATAGCGGTATAAGTGCGATCTTGTTCAATTTGCTGGGCGATTCGGTCCATCATCAGCACGGCTTCTTCAGGATAAAGACCAGATGCTGATTCAGCAGACAACATTACAGCATCAGTTCCCGCATAAACTGCTGTAGCGACATCAGAAACTTCTGCCCGTGTCGGAACAGATGATGTAATCATTGATTCGAGCATTTGCGTAGCCACAACGACAGGTTTCCCCGCTAAACGACAAGCTTTTATAAGTTCCATCTGAATGGCTGGAATCCTCTCCAACGGTACTTCCACTCCGAGATCTCCCCGTGCAATCATAATACCATCGGAAACATCAATAATTTCTTCTCTATGCGCCAAAGCTTGAGGCTTTTCGATCTTAGCCATCAAAGACACTTTGCTTTTTGTCAACTGGCGCACTGATATAATATCTTCCGGCCGCTGGATAAAAGAAAGAGCAACCCAATCAACAGACTGTTCCAAAACTGCCTGAAGATCAGCCTTATCCTTTGGCGTCATTGGACAAAAAGGCAAAACCGTATCGGGAAGACTAACCCCTTTTCGATCAGAAATATGGGTTCCAGCAACCACACGACACTGAACAGAATGACCGTAACACACTTCAGCGCATAATTCTAGCCTCCCATCATCAATCAATAACCGATCACCGGGTTTAACAGCCGCTAACACCTCGCTGTGCGGAAAAAAAACACGCTGTACATCACCAAGAACATCACGATCATCCAATGTAAATTTTTGCCCAACACGTAAATCCTCTTGTCCTTTAACAAAACAGCCGACACGCAACTTAGGTCCCTGGAGATCCACTAAAATACCGATTGGTCGGCGAACGGTTTTTTCGACCTTCCGGATTCGCTTCACCAAATCACACATTGTTTTACGATCTGTGTGGCTCATATTAAGACGAAAAACATCTGCTCCCGCCATAAAAAGCTTCTCAATCATCGAAATGGAAAAAGAAGAAGGGCCAAGAGTAGCAACAATTTTTACTTTACGCGCACGCTTCACGGTGAAGAATCTCCTGAAAGAATGGGAGGCTGGACAACCGAATCGTTGAACAAAGACGTATCCGTCAACTGAACCATCCAACTGGTTTGATTGCCTGTATCAATCTCTTTAAACTCAGCCTTTTGATACCCACGAGGAAAACAATCATGAACCCCTTGAATGGTAAATTGGCTGTCTTGCACACACATGGTCACCGAACCTAGCCAGCTCCCTTTTTTCTGTGCACCCTCTGCATAAAAATAATAAAACCGCGAAGAAAGAGGCCCCTCGATCAAGGTTTTACACCCTGTAACTGGCACCGTCCACCATCCTTCACTTACCCAACCTGAAAGCGTACGATAACCAAGGGCGACGCCAACAGGCTGTTGAGTCGTATTACAAACCCGGAAATCAGCTTTTGCAAAATTAACAAGTGGGAACAAGAGTAAAACACTCACGAGAAAAACCCCAAGTCCTCTCTGAAACACCCCTGTCTGTTTTCTGGCAACCACAAAACCGCCTTTATGACGTAAACCATTAAAACAAAACATACATCCCTTTTCTTCTCTGTTTTCAAGAACTTTCCAAGTGTTTAAGTGTATATAGGTATATCTTTGTTCTTTTCTGCTCCTTATCACCTTTTTGTCAATGCACACACCTCAAACTTTTACAAAATATTTAAAGTCAATTTGTAAAAAAGTGTACAGCCTGATTCACTTTTTGTTCTTCAGGCTTCCTCAACACAACTCTATTGTCGAAAAAACAGCTTAAAACAGAGAATCCGGAGAAAAATGCAAATGAACACAGTAACCGATCAAACACATTCTATATCCGTAAACCAACTGCGTGCTTTTATCGAACGCATTGAACGGCTAGAAGAAGAGAAAAAAACTATTTCTGATGATATTAAAGAGGTTTATGCCGAACTTAAAGGCTCTGGTTTTGATAGTAAAGCTGTTCGGAGCATTATACGGTTGCGCAAAAAAGAAGAACATGAACGAATGGAAGAAGAAGCGGTTATCCAACTCTATAAAAATGCGCTCGGCATGAGTTAATGTAGGTGGGTTTGCTTCTCTCTTTCTTCGCGTAAAAGTTCAAGTTCTAACCATTCATCTTCTTTTTGCGCACAAGAATTTTTCTTTTCTTCCAGTTCTACCGATAAACGCTCGAAACGCGCTTTATTGCAACAATACAACGTAGGATCAGAGAGTTCTTGTTCAATTTTTTTAATTTCGTTTTGCAGAACAGCGATTTGTGCAGGCAGTTTTTCAAGTGCATAAACCTGTTTGTAAGACAATTTACGCAATGTTGTTTTTTCTGGTGAGGATTGATGTTTTGTCTGACTTCGCATACGAGGCTTTGGCAGCTCTTTACGCTGCGAAAATTCTTTATGCTGTAACAATGCAGCTTGCCTGGTTTGTGCTATCATATCACTATAACCGCCCGCATACAAAATCCAATGACCATCACCTTGAGGTGCCAACGTATGGGTCACCGTTCGATCTAAGAAATCCCTGTCATGGCTCACCAACAACACTGTCCCAGTAAAATCGGCAATAAATTCTTGCAACAAATCTAATGTCTCCATATCCAAATCATTGGTCGGTTCATCAAGAATCAAAAAGTTTGCAGGTTGTGCAAGAAGCCGAGCAAGCATGAGACGAGCTCTTTCTCCCCCTGATAATTCTTTGAGTGGTGTGCGGGCTTGTTCGGGCAAAAATAAAAAGTCTTTCATATAAGAAACGAGATGCCGCTCTTGCCCATTGATCACAAGCGTATCACCCCTACCACCCGTTAAATACTGTGCTAAAGTTTCTTCTTTATTGAAAATGCGCTGTTGATCAAGCAATGCCATGGAAAGATTATATCCATGCTTCACCGTTCCAACATCGGCCGATTCTTGGCCAATCAGAACAGACAACAATGTTGTTTTTCCTATACCATTTGGCCCAACCAGACCGATCCTATCACCACGTTGAACGCGCAAAGATAAATCTTTTACAAGAATGCGATCGCCATAAGATTTTGAAATCCGCTTTGCTTCAAGCACCAATTGACCAGAATCGTGACTTTTCGCAGTTGTGAAGAGAACATTTCCAGGTGGATTTTTATAGGTTTGACGATGCTGCCGTAGTTCTTTTAACGCATCCAAACGCCGCACATTCCGTTTGCGCCGCGCTGTCACCCCATAGCGCAACCATTGTTCTTCCCGCGCAATCTGTCGAGCCAATTTGTGTTGATTTAAAGCTTCCTCTTCAAGGACCTTATCGCGCCAATTTTCAAACTCCAAGAAAGGCTTTTCTACTCTTTTGGTGGTGCCCCGATCAATCCATACTGTTGAGCGCGTCACATTTTCTAAAAATCGTCGATCATGTGAAATAGCCACAACGGCCGACCGTAAAGAACATAAAGTCCTTTCGAGCCATTCAATAGTTGGTAAATCAAGATGATTGGTTGGTTCATCCAAAAGAAGAACATCGGGTTTTGCGGCAATCGCCCTTAATAATGAAAGGCGTCGCTTTTCACCCCCTGAAAGGGTTGCCAACTTTTCGGTTCCTGAAAAACCAAGATTTGTGCGAAGTGTATTTAGCCACTGCGCATCAGGTGCATTGTCCCGACCAGCTTCCACGTAAGCGTGAACATCTTCAAAGCCTGAACAATCGGGGTTTTGTGATACATAACGAACAGTAACCCGAGGATGGCAAAAAATCTCCCCTTCACTTGGTTCTATCATTCCAGCGGCAATTTTTAACAGCGTCGATTTTCCACAACCATTACGGCCCACCAGAGCGATACGGGCACCTTGCTCAACCGATAAACAAGCTTGGTTGAGCAAGGGCGTTTTTCCAAAGGCTAGGAAAATACGATCAAGCCGCAGCAGCGGTACCGCCATTAACGGCTACGTTGCAGACAAGGTGCCTGATACATTACACCTTTTTGATCACGGTAAGTACACAATTGTGGCACTTGCACTTTTTGAGCACAAGGTGCTTGGTAAACCCGACCTTTATGATCACGATAGGTGCACAGTGTTGACTGCTGCATCATAACCTGAGATTGTTGTCTTTTCTGATTTGCCGCAGCCCCTGTTACTGTCCCTGCGATTGCTCCAACTGCTGCACCTGTAAGCGCTGCTCCAGGAGTGCTTCCAGCAATTGCTGTTCCTGCCAAAGCACCTATTGCCGCTCCTCCCACACCATAACGTGCAACTCTCTGATCATTAACAGAACAAGCCACTGAACTTAAACCAATGGCTGAAACGACTACTACTTTCAAAATTGATTTTAACATATAAAAACCTCTCCTTCTCAAGATCAAAACATAAGTATATTATTCACGCTGGCACTTCATCACTTATCTCCCCCTTGCATTCATTAAATATACTGGAAGAGTTTTATGGAATAGGTACAGATGCCAACAATATAGCTTTTCCAGAACATAAATGACAAGAGAAGGTTCCATAAATACGGTTAGAAAGTGTTAAAGAAGAGCCAAATGACACATTTTTACCACAAATAGGCCATTTCACACCTGAAAGGGTTAATCCTTTTAAATCAGAAAAACCGATGATACTAAACAAACACCCAGCAGGCAAATCACACGAAAAAGGCTTTGGCAAAACCGGCCACCCTTCTTCACGACCGCTGGTCAATAAAACTGAAATGCCTTTTTCTTCCATCATCAGTGCTTGCGTCATATGAGAAAGGCTATGATCGTTTCTTTCACCTCCAAAAGCACCACACAAAATAAGCTTTTTGGCACCCTTTTGTAGAGCTCTCTCACATGCCAGTGCACTATCGGTCATATCTTTATCAGTGGGAAAAACTTCACGGGGAACATCCCCATATTCGCATATTAAAGCTTGATCAGAGGAATCGAAATCCCCCAACCACAACTCAGGGATCACATTCAGCGCTCCAGCATGCCGTATTCCACCATCGGCCGCAATCACTCGGCTCTTATGAATTTGCTTACGCAAACGATCGGTGATAAAAATATCTCCATTTAACAATATTGTAAATGTTGTCATGACAGATTATGCCTTTGTATAATACTTTCCTTGTAGAACATTTTTGTATAAAAATAACCGTAATAGAGCCGAATGAATCCTTTTCAAAAAACTTCTTCCCAAAGAATTTTTTTTATTTTAGAAACATATAATAAAGATACGAATGAAATTTGTTAAAATACAATCAGAAAAAAAGTGTACACTCGTCAGAGGCACCCAATTTTTCAACGAACATTCTTTTTTCGTACCAACATGTATAAAGTATCTTTGATAAGCTTCATGCTTCTCCTTTCTGCGTGTTCTACGCGTCCATCTCTCAATAAGATGCTCTCTTCTTGGGATTTTTCTACAAAAATAAAAAGCACCTCTAAGAACGATATCTATGCCACATTAAGTGTGAGACAACACCTCCGTATTTTGCAAATCCATGGTGGTGCATATTATGATCCAAAACTTGAACGCATGTTAGCAAATATTGTGCGTAAACTCACTGTTGGATCACAAAATTCTCACCAAAGCTATTCTATAACAATTTTAAACTCGCAGAATGTCAATGCATTTGCTCTCCCCAATGGCTCTATCTACATAACGCGCGGCATGCTCGCATTGGCCAATGATTCTTCAGAAGTTGCAGCAATTTTATCCCATGAAATAGCCCATATCACTGCCAATCACGGCATTTTACGCCTGCAAAAAGAAGCGGAATTGAAGATGACAGAGCGCATGTCACAAAATCTTTTCTCCCACGCCGGAAAAAAACTTCAAAAAACCATTGAAGACAAGCAACAACTTGCACAATTTTCACGCAATCAGGAACTCCAAGCCGATTCAATTGCACTCGAAATGCTCAACCAAGCAGGATTTGATCCGTTTGCTTCTCCACGCTTTCTCCAATCACTGGAAGCGTATAGCATTTTTCGTAATATCTCAGGCACTACAAGTAATTCCTTAGATTTTCTAGCAACCCATCCAACCACCCCGCAACGAATTCAACTTGCTATAGAAAAAGCGCGTAAAATCAGTGCAACGAACATTGGAAACACTGACCGTGATTCTTTTCTCAAGAGCATTGATGGCATGATTTTTGGGGGGAACTTTTATACAGGTTTTGTGCGAGAAAACCAATTTATTCACCCGCAATTGCGCGTAACTTTTTCCGTTCCAAACAATTTTACAATAGAAAATTCAATGCACACTGTTTGGGCCAGTGGCCCCAGTAAAATTGCCATTCGTTTTGATGCAGTACCACTTCCTGCAAACATGTCTGCAAGCGATTATTTGAAGAGCGGATGGATTGCAGGACTGGATGAATCGTCAGTTCACCCAATTACGCTCCAAGATCTACCTGCAGCCCGTGCCCGTGCTACCAATGAACAATGGCAATTCGATGTGGCCGTCATTCTGTTCAACAATCACATCTTTCGCTTCCTCACCGCTGCCCCCCATCATTCTCAAAACTTTGAAGCTGTTGCCAAAAGAACGGTACAAAGTTTTCATTCCCTTTCAACATCACAGTTAAACAAGCTGAAACCTTTGAGAATCCGTGTTGTGCGCGTTAAAGAAGGAGAAAACGTTGTAAGCCTTGCGAATAAAATGCAAAATACACCACACAAAGAAAAATTCTTTCGCATTCTTAACGGACTCTCACCAACACAAACTTTACACACAGGTACAGCCGTTAAAATTATCACGCAGTAAATATACAGCCTTCTTCATCGTTTTCTGCGCTCCTGATTCGCTTCTGTTTTTTATTATCCTCGGCACTCTTAGGCATTTACTGCACTGATCCGGTTGCACTTCGAAACCAGCTTCATTGTGCTCTCTCCCCTCCAATGACACATACCTAACTTCAAGCTTTAAAAATTGTAGGTTATCACTGGACCCAAGTTACATCGAATTTTAAAGATGAAAGGACGAAAGAAAAAAACCTGTAATTTCCTTACAGTGATGTATCTTTACAAAGACAATGTGAAGTTTTCTCTCCTCCATTCATCCCTGCAGCTAAATCCCTTGTGAATATGATGAATATGTTTCGTACACTATCGCAAATAATGGCTTTATATTCCTTTTAGACTAGAAAATGGAAAACGTACGCGCGACATTGTGGACTCGTTTTAATGAATTAAAAATAAACCACCGGTCACTGCCGATGGTTTAAATAAAAGAGAAAACATTGAGTAGATAATTTCCAAATTCTTTAAAATTAAATATCCACCAAAAACATTAAAATGAATATTAAATTAAAAAACCTACTTAATCGTATTAAATATGCAAATCAAAACTTAGCACCAACATTAAGTGCTGAAGCGGCAAATGCATTCGACCCTCGGAGTCTGTTACCATTAAAAACATTCCTAAAATTGACAGAGAATTCAACACATGGAAAGAGAAAAACTTCTTAACCTCAGCAAAAAACTTAATGAATCTATCGTAAAATTTAATGTCTCTTTTTAATACATACCCACAAAATCAAAAATAATTTTCCCAAAAAACCTTAACTGCTTACAGATCATAGGCATCTGCAGGATTAACCATAAGGAGGGCAGAACGCAGCTTTTGCAAAGCCCGTGCTTCAATTTGGCGCACGCGCTCTTTCGAAATTCCCAATTTTTCACCCAAAACTTCCAAAGTAGCGCCTTCTTCATTTAAGCGACGGAAACGAATAATTTCAAGTTCCCGTTCATTGAGACTTTGTAACGCATCATGAAGCCATTGTGTCCGCCGTTGACTGTCAATCACTTGCTCAATTAAAGCATCAGGAAGAGGACTATCATCCACAAGCGCATCCATTTTAGCAATCGGATTATCACTGTTTTCAGACACAGAAACGCTTAATGAATTATCAGAGCTAGAAAAACGGAAATCCATTGTTTCAACATCACGAACGGAAACGCCAAGCCTTTCAGCGATTGTGCGAAAGATATCTTGTTTTGTCAGAGCGTTATCATCTTGGACCAATTTTGCTCGCAATCGCCGAAGATTAAAGAAAAGCGCTTTTTGCGAAGAACTGGTTCCTCCTCGAACGATTGACCAATTTCGTAAAATATAATCCTGAATAGAAGCACGAATCCACCATGTAGCATAAGTCGAAAAACGTACCTCCCGATCAGGCTCGAAACGCGCAGCCGCTTCCAACAGCCCTACATAGCCTTCTTGCACCAAATCCCCCAATGGCATTTTGAAACGTTTAAAACGGTTAGCAATCGCAATCACCAAACGCATATGAGCGGCTGCAATTTGATGCATAGCATCATCATCGCGTTTGTCTTTCCATCGCAGAGCCAAATCATGCTCTTTTTGCCGTTCAAGATAAGGCGCTTGCATTGCAGAACGCATCATATTGCGTCCCAAACTTTTATCTGCATCGCTATAATTTTTGCTACTTTTGTAAACAGCATTTGAAAGATTACCCATAATAACCCCTTGCGATTAAAATTATTAAAGTTGATTTGGCAACGACATCATCGTTCTCTCTGAAAAGAACGTATAGGTTGTTTATTTTATATACACTACTTTAACGTGTATTTTTATAATCGCAATTGTTTTTTTCAATTGTTTTTTATTGTCATCGTAAAACGTCTTGTCATAAGACACAGTTTCAACTGACAAAACCGCGATATAGCGCCCCTCACCCTAAGAAATACGCGAAAAAGCTTTCTTCCCACATGTTCAAAACAGAACTATAAAAAATAAAAAGATCACATAAAGCAGCATCTGTTTTATTTGATTTTCGGCTTATTTGTCTTTTCAGTAAAAAATTTATTTATGCTTCTAGCTTTACAAAACAACCAATACGTGTAACGAACATGTATAAAGCATCCAAACTGAACAAAAAATGAATGAAAAAGGAAACACCTAAAGTTAAAGTGGCAAAAAAACAACAAGAATGATTGAAGCAAATGCACCAAACGTGTTAAAGGAGCAACATAATTGTGGAATTGTCGAGAATAAGCTTTTTACCCGCGTAGCACTAAGAAAGAAAATGATCATGGATAGTAAGATTGTTCAAAAGAATGATATTCTTATTGAAAAAGATGGAAATGGTAAGTTTGAAGGTTTTCGTTTTTATGCCAACAAGAACAATACCGATGATCAAGTAGCTGATACGCAAAGTTTAGCAGATAATGAGAATTTGATTCTCGCTTTTTCCAAACGCGCAATGCGTTTTTGTGCTTCAGCCAATGGAGACTTTACCCTCAGTTCTAACGGAATTGTGCGCTGGATTGGACAACCTGTGGGGCAACTTATTGCAACAGAAGATTTTTTAAAACCCAAACTGATTGTTTTAGCAGATACCCAATTAACGGGAGAAGCCCGGGACAACGTAGTGAAACGATTAGAGCGTTTTGTCACCTTTCATTTTGAAACGAACTTAAAGCCACTGTTTGATTTGCGCAATGCCGATAGCTTGACGGATTCAACAAGCAGTCTTGCCTTACAACTTGTTAACTCTTTAGGAATTATACCTCGGCGAGAAATAGCCGATGTTGTTAAAAATCTTGATCAAGAATCGCGCGCAGTGCTCCGGCGGTTAGGTGTCCGTTTTGGCGCTTTTCATATCTATATTGCAGGGATGCTTAAACCAGCTCCGGTCCAGGCAATTACACTGTTATGGAATCTCCAAAATGAGGGTCATAACCAAACTGGTGTCAATGAAATTTTTGCCGCGTTAGCAGCTGGACGGACTTCCTTGGTTATTGATCCTACGTATAACCGCCAATTTTATCAGTTAGCCGGTTATCGGATGTTAGGCCAACGTGCTGTACGGATTGATATTTTAGAACGTCTTGCTAACCTAATCCGTTCTGCAGTTCATTGGAAACAAGGGGATGAACCCAAACCTGATGGAGCTTATGATGGTAAAAGTTTTTTTGTAACTCCAACAATGATGTCCATTCTTGGAGCCAATGGAACCGATATGGAAGAAATTTTAAAAGGTCTTGGTTATCAATCGCATGCCTGTAGCAGTACTGTTTTTGAACAAAATCTTCTTCAAAACAAAGTCTCTACCCATACATACACGACGGCACAAGAGGTCCCTGCGGCAGAATACGTTGGCGATCTGTGGCAAAGAATAGGCATATCACAAACAACACAGGGAGAAAAGGGAGCTTTACCCACTTCCGTTGAAATGCAACCCGATAAATTCAATACCGAAGATTGTTTATCGGCAGCTGAACCTGTTGGCGATTTTGCCAAACAAAAATGCATTGCAGCAGAAGAGAAAATTGTTTTACTATGGCGTTATAACAATCATTTTCACCACCACACACAAAAAAAACGTGATAAATCTGGACAGAGGTGGCAAAACAAACAAAAAAAGGCTTCGAAGAAATGGACAAGCGCACAGGAAGACAACTCTCGAGAAGCCACATCACACACTAGAAACTCTCATAAGTCAAATAAATCGCACAGTAAACGCACAAACAATCAATCATCTCAGAGAGAAAGGCGCCCTAATCCTGATTCACCTTTTGCAAAATTAGCTGCGCTACGCGATCAACTTATAAAAGACAAAGATAAAAACGCACATATACTTTCTTCCAAAGGTCACTGAAATAAAAATGGAGTTCGAGCTTGGCCTATGTAATAACTGACAATTGCATTCATTGCAAATATACTGATTGCGTTGAAGTGTGCCCCGTTGATTGTTTTTATGAAGGTGAAAATATGCTTGTCATTCATCCCGATGAATGTATCGATTGTGGTGTCTGTGAACCAGAATGCCCAGCGGAAGCCATTAAACCTGATACAGAGCCGGGGCTTGAAAAGTGGCTAGAGCTCAATCTCCATTATGCGACCAAATGGCCTAATTTAACCACCCGAAAAGACCCTCTTCCTCAAGCAAAAGAAATGGATGGCGTTGCGAATAAATTAGAAAAGTATTTTTCAGAAAATCCAGGAAGTGGTGAATAATAACGATACAGCACACATCAAACGGCTTCAAAAATTGAGATTATTCTATTGTAAAAACAAAAATTCCTAAGCGAAATGATTGATTCTTTTCAATTTTGATGTTAGTGTTATTTTAACATGATCATCTTTCTAAGTATTTTTCTTTGCTTTCTTTTTGTAAAGTAGGGTATTTTTTGTTGGATTTAAAAGTACTTAACTTTTATGCTCATTAAATTCGTGTAATATACTTGGTCAAAGAACACTCAAAGTTCAGGCTTTTAGTCTGTTTTCCGGTACATTTGTTGGTCATAAAGGGAGTAAACTAAAATATGGCATCCCAACATAGAACGTCCTCCAATGCTAAGGGATTTGCAACCTCTGAATATATCGTCTACCCTACCCATGGAGTAGGGCAGATTATAGCGATTGAAGATCAAGAAGTTGCAGGACATAAATTAAAACTTTTTGTTATTCATTTTGCTAAAGATAAAATGGATGTTAAAGTACCAATTGCAAAAGCTATTTCCGTTGGAATGCGCAAATTATCCGCTGTTGATTCCGTTGAACGAGCATTAAAAATCTTGCATGGGAAAGCGCGGGTTAAACGAACTATGTGGTCACGCCGTGCTCAAGAGTATGATGCTAAAATCAATTCAGGAGATCTTATCTGTATCGCTGAAGTAGTACGCGACCTTTTTCGTTCAAATCTACAACCTGAACAATCTTATTCTGAACGCCAACTCTATACTGCTGCACTTGACAGGATGGCACGCGAAATTGCTGTTATTAATAGTCTTTCTGAAACAGAAGCAGTCAATCTCATAGAAATGCATCTTTCCAACAAACCAAAGTGCGAATTTAAAACCAAGAGTGATGAAACAAATGCAGATAGCAAAGCTGTATATGCCGCATAATAAATTGCAAGACATTTTATAAGAAATCTACCAAATTTCCCCACGCAATAATATATTGATGGAATTGAACACGACATACACGAAATGAGATGTGTGATCTCCATCTTATGATAAAATTGATCTTTCTATTCTTGCCTTTATCGCTATTCACCGAATACACTTTTAAGAAGGTTTTTGAGGAAAATGATTCCGTTACCAAGCTTATTTCATTGACACTGATAAGAAAAAGAGAGCTCTTACCAGCCCCTCACACAAGGACCACTCCCCTATACCACTCCCCTATAAAGTGCAGGCACGCATTCAAATTATCACTCAAGATGATAAAAAAGTTTGTAAGAAAACCCTATACACAACTAGAAAATCTTGTGCTTCGCTATCTCTTTCAGAAAGATAACCGAAAAGAGCATCTCACCTATGTATTCATTTGCCCTGTGCATTCATTTTCCTATAAATCAAATGAATTTTCACAGGTAAAGAGACAAAAATCTCAGTCCTTAGGGGGCAAAACTGAGCGCCCGCGATACATTCCGGTTTTCAAATCAATGTGATGAGGGCGACGCAGCTCACCAGAATTTTTATCCTCGATATAAGTCGGCGCCTTAAGGGCATCAGCCGAACGGCGCATACCCCGCTTCGATGGAGAGGTTTTTCGTTTAGGTACAGCCATAAAGAGACACTCCAAATCCATTAAAATAGAAAAAGCAATGTCAAAAACGACAATGCTTTTATTAAAAAATATCATAAAATTTGATGGCGTTATACACTGATTAAAGTCTTTTGACTAGACGTTCATTTAATTTTTTGTGTGGCTTTAACAGGGGCTCCGGCATACAATAGGTTTAAGTATAAATAAAGAGAAATCGATTTTTTAATAAAGAGTCTATGCAATGTGCATAAAAATGTTGAAGCAATCAAAGGTCTATACCTCTTGTTTCTCTTAACGATAGCTGAAATTCAGGACTCGTGGAGCATATTGTTGATATTCAGAGAAGCAGGGATAAGTGCATTTGGAAAAATGCATGTTTATAATTGATGAAAACAAGAAAGAATTATAGCTTTTATTATGCTCTTAACTTTAAAATCTCATTTTGCAAAAAATAAAGGAAGCAAGAATGTATGAATTTACCACCCTTCTTGCAAAACACGCCCACAGTGTTGAAAGGCGACTTGACACACTATTAAGTGATCAAGTCCAAAATGGTGAAATTTCCCGTCCTGAGGCCTTAATAAAAGCCATGCGCTATGGTGTGTTGAATGGTGGAAAGCGTCTGCGTCCTTTTCTTGTTATTCAAAGTGGTGCACTCTTTGATATCCCTGCTGAATACTGTCTCGACGTCGCAAGTGCTTTAGAATGTGTCCACTGTTATTCGCTCATTCATGATGATCTTCCCGCCATGGATAACGACACACTCCGACGTGGACAACCCACTGTCCACATAGCATTTGATGAAGCCACAGCAATTCTGGCAGGCAACGCCCTCTTGACTTTTGCTTTTGAAATCATTGCTCATAAAGCCAGTACACTCCCCTTTGAAACCAGAATCAAACTGATCACAGCTCTTGCACAATCAGCAGGACTTGGCGGCATGATAGGCGGACAAATGCTTGACCTAGAAGCAGAAAAAAAACCACAAGATAGCACCATCAGTATTCTGACTCTCCAACACATGAAAACAGCCGCTCTTATAAGCTTTGCTTGCCAAGCAGGAGCGATCATCGGCAACGCTTCCAAAGAATTAACCGAAAAACTTGCTGCTTTTGGAACCTATCTTGGTTTAGCGTTTCAATTGACAGACGATCTTCTTGATATCACCGCCAGCACTGAAATCCTAGGGAAAACCGCTGGTAAAGATGAAACGGCACAAAAAGCCACTTTTGTTCGTCTTTATGGTATTCAAGAAACACAAAAAAAACGAGATGAACTCATCGCTAAAGCAGAAGCGCTTCTGCTGCCTTTTGGCACCAAAGCAAAACCACTCCAACAAGCAGCCCATTTTAGTGCAACACGCAAAAATTAAGAAGCCTTGTCACCAACGTCGAAACACAAAAAAGGAAGCAAACAGAACAAAAGCTTTTCTTTGTTTCAGTCTTGTCCAAAGCGTGTATGAATATAGTGACTTAAGAGAGATTCAAATTCTTCCGCAATATGGTTGCCCCGCAAAATCTTCACCTTCTGGCCCTCAATAAAAACAGGTGCTGCTGGACTCTCACCTATTCCAGGCAATGAAATCCCAATATCAGCATGTTTTGATTCTCCCGGTCCATTAACGATACACCCCATCACCGCAACCTTTAAACTTTCAACGCCAGGGTATTTTTCACGCCACACCGCCATATTTTTATATAAATCCGCTTCAATTTTTTGTGCCAATTGCTGAAACACTTTTGAAGTGGTGCGCCCACATCCAGGGCAAGCCGCAACCACAGGAAAAAATTGCCGAAATCCCATGACTTGTAAAAGCTCTTGAGCAACTTTCACTTCCCGTGTCCGATCTCCACCGGGTTCAGGTGTTAATGAAATACGAATCGTATCGCCAATTCCTTGCTGCAACAAAATCCCCAAAGCCACGGAAGAAGCAACAACACCCTTTGTCCCCATCCCTGCTTCTGTCAATCCCAAATGGAGCGCATAATCACAACGCTCTGCCAAGGTGCTGTAGACAGCAATGAGATCTTGTACATCACTCACTTTGGCAGAAAGAATAATTTGATCACGTCCCAATCCTATCTCTTCAGCCCAAACGGCTGAATGAAGAGCGGACTGAACAACAGTTTCCCGCATGACTTCAGCGACAGATAAGGGCTTTGTTTGCTGAGCATTTTCATCCATAAGCCGTGTCAATAACACATTATCAAGAGATCCCCAATTCACTCCAATACGAATAGGTTTACGATACCGACAGGCAATCTCAATAATTTCCGCAAACTGACGATCCTTTTTTGCACCAAAACCAACATTTCCAGGATTGATCCGATATTTTGCCAGCGCCTCAGCACATGCAGGATGTTCTGATAAAAGCTTGTGGCCAATATAATGAAAATCCCCCACCAATGGCACAATAAAGCCTAAGCGTTCCAATCGCTCCCGTATTTTGGGAACAGCAGCAGCAGCTTCATCACGATCAACGGTAATGCGAACCAATTGCGAACCTACCTGCCAAAGAGCAGCAATTTGTGCTACTGTTGCATCAACATCAGCAGTATCAGTGTTGGTCATTGACTGAACAACGATCGGATTATGACCACCAACCATCACATCGCCAATCGTAACGGCAATAGACTGGCGACGCTCGAGAGGTTTAGATAAAGAATACGCTGTGCTCATCAAATCCTCAAATTTTCAAAAACCCGCCGTTATCTGATCATTCTTTATGGCAACACTTGCCAGAGTACAATTTAAAAAAATGAATTAAAGAAAATTCTCTCATTGCGCCAAAGCTCTTGGCTTCACCCACAAACAGCGCACTCAATGCAACCTTTCAATTTTCGAACCGTTATAGCAAAACCCCAAACACAATCCCAACTGTCGTGAAACACTATAAACATGAAGGAGTCAACAGATGTGCCTATTTTCGACCCACCCCCAAAATACTAAAATTAAAAAACGCATCGCACAATTAAAAAATGAGCTCGTCCCTGTGAATCATTTTCGTTCTTATAAAGATAGCTTTGAAAACATCTCTGACATGTTTGCTTCATGGAAACAAAAAATCCGTCACGCGCTTTATCACCTCAACGAACATGCTACGAAATTGAAAAGAAAAGCAAAAGAAAACCCTAAAACAATCCTTGCATTGGCAGCAGGAATGGCTTTAGCTGGCTTTTTTCTGACACGTAAAAATTAACACGCCAATAATGAGATTTTTCAAAAATCAAACTTTTCAATGCCCGCTTTGAAGCGGGCATTTTTCTCTGCCTTTAAGGCAACGTTACAAAATACCATTTCCATTTCAGATCAGAAAAAGTACTTTAAGATATGCATTAGAATAAACCAAATGAAATCTTCCAAAGTAAATACCCATTTGCTATAAGAAAAAGGCATAAAAATAAAAATCAAAAGACCCAAAAACTTATCCTCCAGAAACGCATTGTGAAATATTCATCTATGGAACAACAGGCATATTAGGAATGAGCTTACTAGCTCTCTCCTGTTCAAGCTCTAAAGAAATAGGTTGCGCAATTTCGATAAAATAGCCCTGTGCATTATAACAAAAAAACGAAATTCTTTAAATTAAACACCCATTTACTATAATCAAAAGGGATAAAAATCAAATTCAAAAGAGCGAAATCTTATTTTCCAGAACCGCTTTTTGAAGTATCCACATAGGTAACCACCGACATACCAGGAATGAGCTTTTCAGCCCCTTCTTGTCCAGGATCTAAAGAAATACGAACTGAAATACGTTGCGCAATTTTGATGAAATTACCGATTGCCGTATCTGTTTTTAACAATGAAAATTCTGAACCTGTGGCAGGTGCGAAACGGGCCACACGTCCTGTCAATTTCTGATTGTTCAATGCATCAACAGAAAAAACAACAGGTTGCCCAACACGCATCTGAGAAAGTTGCGTTTCTTTATAATTGGCAATAATCCAAATATCATCAGAAATGAGTGACACTAATTGCGTACCAGGCAAAACATATTGTCCTACCCGAGCACTAACCAAGCCAACATGTCCTGTTTTAGGAGACAAAATTTTTGTGTGCTTCAGATTGAGCTTAGCCAATTCAACGCCAACTTTTGCTCCAGCAACCTCTGACTGTAAACTTTGCCGTTCAAGCTCTAATTGTTTTTGCAATTGGCGTTTTGTTTCAAGCGCTGTCAATAATTGCGAAAAAGGACGAACAACTGAACTCGCAGTATCATCAAAGCTTGACTTTTTGTGTCCAGGAAGAATATTGGAAAACGCTCGCAAACGGGCAAGTTCGGCTTCCGCTGTATTAATTTCTCCCTGTAAGAACTGAGCCTGCAAAACAACGCTTGCAAGTTTTGCATTTTTTGAATCCAAAACAGCCTGTGCTCGTGCAAGTTGTTGGCGCAAGAGGGCATCATCGAGTTCAAATAAAAGCATTCCTTTTTCAACTCTTTGATAATCTTGAACATAAATCCGTGCAATCACACCAGAGATCTGTGAACTCACCAGAGTGACATTGCCCTTAACAGAAGCATTATTCGTTATTTGAATTGCACTGACAAATGGGGGAAGTTTCCAAGCCCATAAAATCAGCAAAACACCCGTAACACCTGATAGGAATGCAATAATGGTCGCTTTTGACCGTAATGCCTTTATCACTTTTTGCACTCCTCTTCACTGACATTGCTCTTCTTTTCGTATGCACGTAAAAAACATAACTTTAAAAATATTTTGGCAAGAAAAACAGCAAACACAACCGTTGCAATATAAAAATAAAGCCGAAAAACATCATCATAAGCAAAAATGTTTGCTGTTAACTTAAATTTTTCAATCAGCCTAGATACGTCTTGCTTATCCCCCAAAACATGGGACATAGGAACCCTAAAAGAAGACGAAAATAAGGTATTCACCTCACCTGAAATAAGGGAATCCGTAACAACAATATTTTGTATTAAGGATTCAAAATTCTTATGAGCGAAAATAAACTGCAAACTGCCAAAAAAAGCCGACCCCATCAATCCCCCCGTCACTTGCGTCAGCAGAAAAACAGCAATAAAACTTAAGATGTAACGTGGTCCTCGCGCACCAGCCACCACGAACCCCTTGAAAAGCGTAGGAGGTAAAAAAAGCGCATAACTAAGGCTCACCAATCCTTGACTCAGCATCATATCTTGCGGACGTGTTAAGTGGTTGACATGGCTATCTAAATAAGCCCCAAGCGCCAAACAACCCAAAGATAAAAGATAAAAATAGTCCTCACGACCGGCCCGTAAAAAAAAGACACAAATCGCACCCCCTAAAAGGGTGCCAAATGTAATTGCAAGATACATGGGCATCATTTCACGATTTAACAAACCAAAAAGATTAAAAAAACCGGCTGCTAAACTTGATCGCTCCAATAAGAAAACGTGAAAGACCAATAAAATGAGAACAGATTGTACGATTTCTTTACTGAAAAGCCAGCGTAAATCAATCAACGGCTTTTCTCTATTAAGCTCAATAATCGTCGCAATGACCAAAGACAAAACAGCCAGTGCCAGACCCCAACCGATCCATGGTGCCTCGAACCACCAATACAACATGCCAACAGACATAATCACTGCATTTAATCCAAGACCAAATGCAATCAAACTATAGCTCACCCAATCTAATTTCTGAATGACCTTGTTGCGTACAACAGGGGTCAATGGAAGAGCATAGATACATCCCAAACTGATGAGAACCAATCCCATTTCCAGTGCTGAAAGACTTGAAAATCCACCATTTTCCAGCAAATCAGGCGAAATCAAACGTGATAAAGGCGTCGCTAAAGCTGCATTCATATAATTCAAACTAAGCCCAATGGTGAACTTCTTTGCTGGTGCAAAAGCCTCCATCATATAAAGAAGCGCTAATGAAGCCAATGGCGCCGCAGCGACACCAGCGAAAAAACGAATGATCAGTGCAGACCGCAAATCCGTAACAAATAACTGCAAAACACAGACCAAAACGAAGCCAAGAATTGATAATTCAGCAAAAGCACGAAGTCCAAACTGATAGCGGATCTTGATCAACATGATCGCAACACTCACATTTGGTGCCATATAAGCAGCCACCAACCATGTTGTTTCTGCCAGAGTTGCGTTGAAATCACCAGTAAAATAGACAATATTAGATTGAACAATATTTGCCCCTAAGCCATAAGCCCACTGCAAAATAAAAGAGGCTAAAATATAGACAAAACATTTTGGCAAAGGTCCGGCAAAAACAACACCTGGATGGGGAAAAGGCTTCCCCCCCCTTTTAGCAGACATAATCTTACTTTTTCTGCCGCTCACGTCCCTTTTCCTGCATAACCCGTTATGCCTTTGTCAGTACACCATCAGCATTTGTCAATTGATGAAAAAAATCTTGGACTTTATGACTTATGCGATCATCTGAATCGCCTTCTAACGTTGCTTGCACTTGGGAGATCTGCTGCTCCAATACATCAAAAGAAAGATGTTCAACAGCAACAACTTTCTCTACCAAAAGAGAACAGCCCGAAGATGTAATATTCGCAACGCCTCTGCAAACAGCAAAAAGCTTTTCCCCTGAAGAGGTAAGAACACGCACACTGCCCAATACAATGCTCGCCACTAAAGGTTCATGATGCGCCATAACTGTCAGAGCACCTGAGGCTGAAGGAATAACAACAGATATTACCTGCTCTGAAAACACCAGTTTTTCAGGTGATACAAGCTCAAATAAAAAATGCTCTACTCTCTTGTTTTCCACACAAATCTCCACGAGGCTCGATATGAGGACGTCTTGTCCTGTCTACAATAAGCATTTATTACAAATTTTCTCTTTATGAAGCAGCTTCTGCAATAAGACGTTTTCCTTTTTCAAGAGCTTCATCAATCGAACCCACCATATAAAAAGCTGCTTCTGGCAAATCATCATAATCACCAGCACAAAGACCTTTAAACCCTTTGATTGTTTCTTCTAAAGGTACCAGTTTTCCAGGTGATCCAGTAAAGGTTTCAGCCACATGGAAAGGTTGCGAAAGAAAACGTTCAATTTTACGCGCTCGTCCTACCAGCAACTTGTCCTCTTCAGAAAGTTCATCCATTCCAAGAATAGCAATAATATCCTGCAACGATCTATAACGTTGCAAAATGGTCTGAACTTGACAGGCAACAGTATAATGCTCTTCACCCACAACCAATGGATCCAACATGCGTGAGAAAGAATCAAGGGGATCAACTGCTGGATAAATACCCTTTTCAGCAATCGAACGGGAAAGAACCGTTGTCGCATCCAAATGGGCAAAAGATGTAGCTGGTGCTGGATCTGTCAAATCATCAGCCGGCACATAAATAGCCTGAACAGAAGTAATAGAGCCTGTTTTTGTACTTGTAATACGCTCTTGCAAAGCCCCCATGTCCGTTGCCAAAGTTGGCTGATAGCCCACAGCAGAAGGGATACGTCCTAAAAGAGCTGACACTTCAGCGCCTGCTTGTGTAAAACGGAAGATATTATCGACGAAGAAAAGAACATCTTGACCTTCATCACGGAAACTTTCTGCAATGGTCAATCCTGAAAGTGCAACACGTGCCCGTGCTCCTGGTGGCTCATTCATTTGTCCATAAACGAGGGCACATTTTGATCCTTCTGTTGAACCATTGTTGTCTTTTGGATTCACATTCACACGGCTTTCGATCATTTCATAATAGAGATCATTTCCTTCACGTGTGCGCTCTCCAACACCGGCAAATACTGAATAACCGCCATGGGCCTTTGCAATATTGTTGATGAGCTCCATAATGAGAACGGTTTTACCCACACCAGCACCGCCAAACAAACCAACCTTACCACCTTTAGAATAAGGTGCTAACAAATCAACGACTTTAATACCAGTAACAAGGATTTCTGATGCTGTTGATTGGTCAACATATTCAGGGGCCTTTTGGTGAATGGAACGGGTTTTGGTTGTAGCGATTGGTCCAACATTGTCGACTGGCTCTCCAATGACATTCATAATACGACCAAGGGTTGCTTCTCCCACAGGAACACAGATCTGTGTTCCTGTATCAAAAACCTTTTGACCACGCGTAAGACCATCAGTTGTATCCATGGCGATTGTACGCACTGTATTTTCACCCAAATGCTGAGCGACTTCTAAAACCAGTCGATTGCCTAAATTTTCTGTTTCTAATGCATTAAGAATATTTGGCAACGCGCCTTCAAATTGCACATCGACCACAGCACCAATAACCTGTTTGATCTCACCCACTGCTCTTTTTGCCTGGACATCTTTTTTTGCATGGGCATTTTTAGAAGAAGTTTTTAGAGGACTAGAGGTATCCTGTAGACTGGCTTGAGATTTTGAGGCGTTTTTTTTCACGCCTGAACGAGCAGCTGATTTTTTTTGTTCAACTTTTGCTGCTCCTTTGCTTGACGACACTGCTTTTACCATCAATCCTTACCTTTTCAATTTAAAGCGCTTCAGCGCCCGCAATAATTTCGATCAATTCTGTTGTGATCTGCGCCTGACGTTGACGATTATAAGCCACCGTCAATTTATTGATCATTTCACCCGCATTGCGCGATGCATTATCCATCGCAGTCACTTTTGCTCCCATTTCACCGGCGACATTTTCAAGCAAAGCCTGAAAGATTTGCACGGAAAGATTGCGTGGCACGAGCTCCTCCAAAAGAGAAGCTACATCAGGCTCATAATCATAAACAATTGATTGTAGATTTTTGTTTTCGTCTACTTTTTGAGTAACATCTTCTGCCTCAACAGCTCCTTTGGGAGACCCCATAGGGATTAAGCCAAAAGCCACAGGACGCTGATTAATCACTGAAACAAATTCAGAATAAAACAGAGTACAAATATCGAAGGTATCCTTATCGAATAAATCAATGATCTTCTGGCTGATTATAGCTGCCTCTGCAAAACCAACCCGCTTTACAGAACGCAAATCGATGTGATCAATCATCAAAGCTTTGTAATCACGTGATAAAATATCCGCTCCCTTTTTTCCCACGGTTAAGATTTTAACTATTTTACCGGCAGAAAGCAGTGCTTTAATCTGTTGGCGTGCCCGTCGAGCAATTTGCATATTAAAAGCACCACAAAGACCACGCTCAGCAGTACATACCACTAAAAGATGGACATCATTTCGACCAGTACCACGCATGAGAGGGGGCACATCGATGGCATCGACATCAGTGGCAACATTGGCTAAAATAGCGGCCATCCGCTGGGCATAAGGACGAGCAGACTGAGCTGCCTCTTGCACACGGTGCAACCTTGCTGCTGCAACCATTTGCATTGCTTTAGTAATTTTCTGTGTTGCCTTAACCGAGGCGATACGATCTCTAAGATCCTTCAACGACGCCATTCGCGCATTCCATTAAGTTATTACGAAAAAATCTTTGCGTAAGTATTAAGAACAACAATCAACTTATCCTTAACATCATCGGTTATCTGTTTTTGATGGGCGATTGCCTGCAAAAGATCTGGGTGATCACTCCGGAGAAGTGTCAAAAGACCTTGTTCGAATCGACCAACATCAGAAACAGCCAAAGCATCAAGATAACCATTAACACCAGCAAAGATAACAACAACCTGTTCTTCTGTTTTAAGTGGAGAAAATTGTGGTTGCTTTAACAGTTCTGTTAAACGGGCACCACGGTTTAAAAGACGCTGGGTTGACGCATCCAAATCCGAACCAAACTGCGCAAAAGCTGCCATTTCCCGATATTGTGCTAATTCCCCTTTAATTGAACCTGCAACCTGCTTCATTGCTTTAATTTGTGCAGCAGAACCAACACGCGACACAGAAAGACCCACATTCACAGCAGGACGAATTCCCTGATAAAACAAATTGGTTTCTAGAAAAATCTGCCCATCGGTGATCGAAATCACATTTGTGGGAATGTAAGCAGAAACATCATTTGCCTGGGTTTCAATAACTGGCAAAGCTGTCAAAGACCCAGAACCATTTTCAGCATTGAGCTTTGCCGCCCGTTCTAAAAGACGTGAATGAAGGTAAAAAACATCTCCTGGATAAGCTTCACGACCAGGCGGGCGACGAAGCAAAAGAGACATTTGACGATAAGCGACCGCTTGTTTTGAAAGATCATCATAACCGATCAAAGCATGTTGCCCATTATCACGGAAATATTCCCCCATTGCACAACCAGCAAGAGGTGCGATAAATTGCATAGGAGCAGGATCAGAGGCCGTAGCCGCTACGATAATAGAATACTCGAGAGCTCCACGCTCTTCCAAAACTTTAACAAATTGCGCAACCGTTGAACGTTTTTGACCAATGGCAACATAAATACAATAGACTTTGTCTTGCTCGTTCCCAGCACCTTTTTCATGGAAGGGCTTTTGATTTAAAAACGTATCGAGCAAAATCGCGGTTTTCCCTGTTTGACGATCACCGATGACTAATTCACGCTGCCCACGTCCAATAGGAATAAGCGCATCAATAGCTTTCAATCCTGTTGGCATTGGCTCATGCACTGACTGACGTGGAATAATTCCCGGAGCTTTGACATCGACACGACGACGCTCTGTTGCCTTAAGAGGCCCCTTTCCATCTATAGGATTTCCGAGTGCATCGACAACCCGCCCCAGCAAAGCTGGGCCCACAGGAACATCGACAATAGCACCAAGTCGTTTAACGGAATCACCTTCACGGATATCACGATCTGATCCGAAAATCACAACCCCGACATTATCGATTTCCAAATTCAATGCCATACCATGCACGCCATTTGAAAAGGAAACCATTTCACCTGCTTGGATATTATCCAAACCATAAACGCGGGCGATACCATCACCCACAGACAAAACCCAACCAATTTCTGAAACTTCAGCCTTTTGGTCAAAGTCTCTGATTTGCTCTTTTAGAATTTTTGAAATTTCCGACGGTCTAATATCCATCAGCTGACCTCTTTTTTCAATGCAAGCTTAAGCGAAGATAATTTCGTCACAAGGGACGTATCAATCTGCGATGATCCTAAACGAATGATCAGTCCACCAAGGATTGTTGGATCAACACACATGTGTAGCAAAACCTTTCCTCTAATGACACCTTCCAAAGCCACGCGCAACTCTTCTTCCTGATGAGAACTCAACGGACGTGCAGAAATAATCTGTGCCGAAACTTCTCTGCGAGAGAGAGCGACACGATGTTGAAAAGCCTGTAAAATACCAGACAAAGCACAAAGCCGACGGTTTACTGTGATAACACGCAAAAAGTTACTGAGAATCTGACCAGCACCCTGATCAGCAAACTTGATGTTTTCACAAACAGAACGCATTACTTTAATTTGCTCTTTTATTGAAAAGAATGGGCTCTGCACAAAGCGCTTTAGGTCTTCATTTTGATCTAAGACAACTAAAAAAGATGCCACTGCCTTTTCAACATTTTCAACAGATCTTGCTTCTTGAACGAAATCAAAAAGCGCTTGCGCGTAACGTTGATCTACCAATGGCAGCGGTATAAGAGCAAATGAATCCGACACGAAATACCGCCTCTTTCCCTTGAGCAACTCTCTGATAATTATCAGATGAAATGGACGAGATACCCCAAATTTTAAGAATCTCTTTCTCTTTCTTAAAATCCAGAACAAAAAACTTCTCGGTTTCTAGCATAGACAGAACCGACTCGCAACACCACAAATCAAAGCTTTTTGAAAATTTTAAATAAAATATCCAAAACACTTTTGAAAACAATTTTTCAGGAGACCATCAGTTTTTCTATGTCTTTTTTTGACATCCTTTGACAAATTTTTCAAGTATTTTTTCTTTCACTCCAGAAACAGTGTGAAATCAGAAGTAAAATTCTCTTCTTCAGTTTTTAAATGAGATATTCTCGCCAATTTTTTTGCACCAAAAGAGCTTCTAGCACTGTTCCGGAAAAAGTATATTGTTTTCAAGCTTCTTGAACCAAAACCGAACTGGGCATTTTGGGAACACTTGCAAGCATTGCATAAATAAACCCCTGCATATCATCAAAAAGCACTACCCTATAAAAAACGAAGGAGCAAAAGCCGAAAACGCTAACGCCCCTGTCAAGCGAGCTGTGCCTCTGCAAGACCCATCAGTGAGAGATTTTTCTCCCGTGGTACAACTTGGCGTAACGCATACGGATAATGTTCTGCCGCTTGATGCTTTTCTGAAGATACAATTAAAGAGGCAAACCAGCCGTGAAGGGACAAATGATAATAAGACAGACTCCCTTTTAAAAGGCATTTCTCGAGCAAATAGCCCTCAATGTCATGGTGCTTTATTTTCAGAAAAAACTTTGTGGATCAATATCAATTTGAACCCGAACCGAACTGGGCATTTTGGGAGCACTTGCAAGCATTGCACGAATAAAACCCTGCATATCAAAAGAGCGCTGCCCCTGCAGCAAAAGCCGAAACCGATAACGCCCCCGCACAAGAGCCAGCTGTGCCTCCGCAGGCCCCATCAGTGAGACATTTTTCTCCCGTGGTGCAACTTGGCGTAACGCACGCGCATAATGCTCCGCCGCTTGACGTTTTTCTGAAGATACAATTAAAGAGGCAAGCCTTCCATAAGGTGGGAGATGATAATGCTGACGCACTGCAAGTTCATGCGTATAAAAATCCTCACTTTGTCGTGAAAGAAGGGCTTGTATCACGGGATGATTGGGTTGATAGGTTTGTAATAATCCTAAACTTTCTAATCCTATCCGCCCTGCTCTCCCTGTGACCTGAGACAAAAGCTGAAAGGTGCGCTCACTTGCACGTAAATCGCCATTTGCAAGACCAAGATCAGCATCAATCACCCCGACCAGAGACAACCCAGGGAAATGGTGTCCTTTAGCAACCAACTGCGTTCCAATAATAATATCAACATCGCCTTTCGCAATTGCTTCCAATTCACTTCGTAATTGACGAATGCCACCTTTTAAATCGGTTGACAGAATCAACAACCGCGCTTGGGGAAAAAGCATCTGTGTCTCTTCAGCAATTCTTTCTACACCAGGCCCACAAGCCACAAGATGATCTAAAGTCCCACATTCAGGACACACTTCTGGAAAAGGCTGATGATACCCACAATGATGGCATTTAAGCTGCCCTTGCGCGCGATGTTCAACCAACCAACTCGAACAATTTGTACAATGAAAACGATGTCCACAAACCCGGCATAAAGTTAAAGGAGCATAACCACGGCGATTAAGAAAAAGGAGAGCTTGTTCACCTTTTTTGAGGGTTTGTGTTAAAGCATGTTCAAGAGCGGAGGAAATAAAACGCCCCTTTTGCACACCCCCTTGGCGCATATCAACCACTCGCAATTGTGGAAGTGCTGCTTCTTTAAAACGCGATGGCAAATGCACCCTTTGATAACGTCCTCTTAAAACATTAGCCTGACTTTCAATCGACGGTGTTGCTGAGGATAAAATAACAGGAAAATGCTCGAAAGAGCCTCGTGCCACCGCCATATCACGCGCATGATAAAAAATGCGCTCTTCTTGTTTATAAGCGCCATCATGTTCTTCATCGACAACAATCAATCCAAGCTCTTGAAAGGGAAGAAAAAGCGCCGAACGTGCCCCTGCAACGACCCGCACCCGCCCCTCTGCAATTTGCCGCCACACACGTTCCCGACGACGCGGCGGCAAATCTGAATGCCATTCAGCCGCTGATGCTCCAAAACGCTCATGAAAACGATCTAAGAATTGCTGTGTTAAAGCAATTTCCGGCAACAAAATCAAAACCTGCTTGCCACCTATGAGCGCTTGGGCGACCGCTTCAAAATAAACTTCTGTCTTCCCTGACCCCGTCACACCATCAAGCAGAAAAACCTGAAACTGAGAAGATAAAACACCCTTCCGTAAAAGTTGCGCTGCTTCGCTCTGCGCTCCCTCCAACACGGGAGGACAAAAATTAGGATCGGGCATTGCCACAAGAGTCGGTACAGACACCATAACCTCTTCAAAAACCCCAAGCGATTTTAGCCCTTCAACAACGGAAACAGAGGTTCCTGCCGCATGCGCAAGACCAGCACGTGTCCAAACCTCACCATCGCGCGCCAACCCTAAAACCCGTGAACGTGCTGGTGTTAAACGTTCAACAACCCCTCCACAATACCGCAACCCAAGCATCTGTGCCTCTGGCTCTAAAGCGGCCGGCACAGACAAAACCAATCGTGCTACAAGACCAAAAGGAGCCATCGTATACTGACTAACAAAGCGTAAGAACGTGATCATCTCTGCCTTTAACGGTGGGCAATCAAAAACATGCAGGAGAGAATGTAATTTTTTAGCTGCCACCGGTGCTGCACTTTGCCCAACTTTTTCTGGCTGCTCTCCAACGTCTACCACAAAACCGCAAACTTCGCGCCCCATCACCAGAACCCGAACAAAAGAACCAACTTTACCCTCCATAGAAGATGGAACCTCATAACTATAAGCATGAGGAACAGGAAGGGGCACTAAAACCGAAACAATCTTTCTCTTTGTCACGCCCTGTGTTACATTTGGCTTCATCTTTTGTAACAATTTTATCGAACCCTTCTACACAAACATTGTCCTTGTACCTGTATTTTTGGCGGATCATCTATTGTGAAAAATCTTTTTTTTGCGTGACTTATCATTTCATCCCCGTCAACAACGTCCCCATCAAAATATCTTGCCAACTATGCACATTTTCAATGCGTGTCCCCACCAAAACACTAACAAAAGAACCAACTTCTCCCCTCCATGAAAGACGCAACTCCATAACCCCATATATTTAATACAAACATTGTAAACGCTAACATCATAAACAAACCCTTTCCTGAAATTTGCCCTCTTTCCAATACCCAAATCTTTTTCTTTTTTTCCAACTTATGTCCCAACTTACCATATGAGACACTAAACTTCTTTCTTGCTTTTGCGATAAACAATAGCGCATATATAGAAACAAGCTGGAACAGCACAAACTGTGAATGAACGAGCTTAAAAAACAAGGAAATTAGACATGAAATTTTTTGTGGATAGCGCCAATATTGAAGAAATCCGAGAGCTAAAAAATTTAAGCCTCGTTGATGGTGTTACCACTAATCCCTCTCTTATTCTAAAATCGGGACGCAATATTCTTGATGTTATCAAAGAAATTTGTACCCTCATCGAAGGACCTGTTTCTGCCGAAGTTGCAGCAACTGAATTCGAAATCATCATGAAAGAAGCGGCTATTTTAGCAAAAATTGCCGACAATATTTGCATCAAACTTCCTTTAACGCTTGAGGGATTGAAAGCGTGTAAAGCCCTGGCAGCACAGGGATTAAAAACAAACCTCACACTCTGTTTTTCTGCCAATCAAGCCTTATTGGCGGCAAAAGCTGGCGCAACATTTGTTTCACCTTTTATCGGCAGACTCGACGATTGCGGAATAAATGGCAGTGAATTGCTTCACGAAATTCGCACGATTTATGACAATTATGGCTTTGAAACACAAATTTTAGCAGCTTCAATCCGCACTGTTAATCATGTCAAAGAAGCAGCACTCAGCGGTGCAGATGTTGCAACCGTTCCCCCAACAATCTTAAAAGCACTGGTCAAACATCCTTTAACTGATAAAGGTTTGCAAACATTCCTCGATGATTGGAAAAAAACCGGACAAAATATCGCTTAACGCCCAGAAGTTTTATTTAAAAGATCTCTTGAAAGCAACATAAAGATCTGTTCAGCCAATTCTTCAGCTACTCGCCTTTGCGCATCTTTTTCTGCTTGCAGCGTCGCATATTCCTGGCGCATCCGCTCAAAAGACGCACGCACATTTCCCATTCCTTGTGCAACAGGAGTATTTTTCATATCCTTTAAGGTGTAGGATGCTTTGCTCACCACGGTTCCAACGGAAGGTCGTCCTGTTTTTTTCCTGTCTCGATCAACCTCTATCTGCATCGATTCTCTTGTAAATACGGATGTCTGCAGTGCCAATTGATAAGTTGGATCGGAAGGTTTACTACCATTTCCATAAAGAAGAAATAGTAAATGATTGCGCACCATTTGACCAAAACGATCTGAAGGTTCTTCAACGACAATGCTTGCAAGCTTCCCAGAAAGCCCTAAAGAATCTTTTCCTGAAGACAAACCATGGGAACCAGAATTTATAGAATCCATTGTCGTCGAAATTTGGGGTCCTTGACGATAAAGCGGTTCAACTTTGCACCCATAAAGAAAGGTGAAAAAAACCATTAGAATCGCAAGAATAAAACTTTTAAAGAACAACATTCACAATCCTTTGTGGAACAATAATCATTTTTTTAATGGATTTTTCAACCAGATGCGCTTGTACAAAATCAAGAGCCAAAACAGCTTCTTCAATCATCGCTTCACTCGCTGTTGCTGCAACAGTCACCTCACCACGTTTTTTACCATTAATCTGTACCGGCAAAGTGCAGCAGTCCTCAACGATTAATGCGGGATCATAAACAGGCCAAGGAAGCTCGCAAATCAGGGTTTTCTCCCCTAAAGCAGCATGGCATTCTTCTGCTAAATGAGGCATTATAGGTGCAATCAGTGCAAGAAAAAAATCCATTGCTTGACGGAGAGATGCCTTCATTTCATCTTCAACACTTGCTACCTTGTTTAACAATGGCGCCATGATGTTCAAGAATTCATAAAGGCGCGCAATCGCCCGATTAAAGGCAAATTTTTCCAAATCATCTTCCACAGTGCAAAGCATGCGGTGTGCTGCTTTTGAGAGTTCCAAAGCTGCACCTTGATGCCCTGTACATGGAATCACTTCCTTTAAAACCGGAGCACTTAAAACCACACAGCGCCAAACACGCTGTACAAAGCGATACGCTCCTTCAACACCCGATTCTGTCCAAATAACATCCCGTTCAGGAGGAGAATCTGACAACACAAACCAGCGCACGGTATCTGCTCCATAGGATGCAATAATATCATCAGGATCAACAACATTCTTTTTTGATTTTGACATTTTTTCAATCAAGCCAATTGTCACTTCGCTCTGATCTGTCAATTTGTGAGCCTGACGTTTTCCATCCTTTTCAATAATCGAAATTTCTGCTGGTGAAACCCATCCCTGATCATCCCGATAGGTTTCATGAACAACCATCCCTTGGGTAAAAAGCCCCTTAAAAGGCTCATCCACCGTCACATAACCCATCAATTTCATGGCACGCATAAAAAAGCGCGCATAGAGAAGATGTAAAATCGCATGTTCAATTCCACCAATATATTGTTGCACAGGCAACCATTCAGCTATGGCATTTTTGTCGACCGGTTCTTGTGCCCAAGGTGCGGTAAAACGCGCATAATACCAAGAGGAATCAACAAATGTATCCATTGTATCGGTTTCACGTTTGGCAGACTGACCACAGACAGGACAAGCGACTTTTTGCCATGTTTCATGACGCTCAAGAGGATTACCAGGCTGATCAAAAGTCACATCATCAGGCAATTCAACGGGCAAATCTGCACGCGGTACAGGAACCACCCCACAAGCCGCGCAATGGATTATCGGAATTGGGCAGCCCCAATAACGTTGACGTGAAATACCCCAATCACGCAAGCGAAATTGCACAGTTCTTTTCCCCTGAGGCTGGCCATTGAGCATCTGCCCCTCAAGCCTTTCTGCTGCTGCCTCGAAAGCTTCTTGCGGCGTCAAACCATCCAAAAAGTCTGAATTGATCATCACTCCATCACCGGTGTAAGGCGTTTCAGCAATGACAAAATCTTCGGCATCACTCCCCTTTGGCAAAACAACCGGCTGCACGGGGAGATCATATTTATGTGCAAAATCCCAATCCCTCTGATCATGGGCAGGACAACCAAAAACAGCTCCAGTTCCATAGTCCATAAGCACAAAATTAGCAATATAAACGGGAAGATGTATCCTTGAATTAAAGGGATGAACAGCCAAAAGCGATGTACAAAATCCTTGCTTTTCAGCTGTTTCAAGTGCTGCGGTTGTCATTCCACCACACCGACAATTTTCGATAAAAGCGCTAAGTGCTTTGTCTTTTTGCGCTAAAGCTTGCGAAATGGGATGATCGATAGACAGCGCCAAAAAAGAGGCTCCAAAAAGCGTATCAGGTCGCGTTGAATAACAAACAACTTCTTTAAATTCTTCACAAACCTCATCAGCACCATTTGTCGACTTTAAAGCCCAACGAATCAATAAACCTTGTGACTTTCCAATCCAATTTTTTTGCATAGTGCGGACTTTTTCCGGCCACTGCTCAAGCTCTTCAAGCCCTGCCAAGAGATCTTCACTAAAATCACTAATTTTGAAAAACCACTGTGCCAATTCACGCTGTTCAACCAAAGCACCAGAACGCCACCCGCATCCATCAACAACCTGCTCATTTGCCAAAACGGTTTGGTCAACGGGATCCCAATTTACCTTGGCCACTTTGCGCGCAACCAACCCCTTCTGATACAGATCAAGAAACAGCATTTGTTGGCGATGGTAATATGCCACATCACAAGTTGCAAATTCACGCGACCAATCCAAAGAAAGGCCTAACTGCTTTAACTGCCCACGCATTACTGCAATATTCTGATAAGTCCAGGTTTTGGGATGCACTTTACTTTGCAGTGCAGCATTTTCAGCTGGCATACCAAAAGCATCCCATCCCATAGGATGAAGCACATCAAACCCCTTTGCGCGTTTATAACGGGCAACAACATCGCCCATAGTGTAATTGCGCACATGCCCCATGTGAATGCGCCCAGAAGGATAAGGGAACATCTCTAAAACATAATATTTTTCACGGCAATTCTCTTCAGTGATTTGAAAAATTTTCTTTTCATCCCAAATTGCTTGCCATTTTTGTTCTCGGGCACGTGGATTATAGCGTTCATCTACATTAGAATGTTCAATCGTCATTCCTATTATACTCTTTAATAATTATACTCTTTAATAAAATTGAACCAAAAAACTTGTTTTATTATGCTTCATCATGGATTAACCTCATCGTCAAGATTTTCAGTAAATCTTTCACTAAGTATTTTACAAAGCTTTTACAAATAACGCCCCAATCCCCCAACAAAAACGACAAAGCACAAAAAAATGAACACACAAGCTACCCCGTATATTCCTTCCGTCAAAGCATGGAAAAACCTCCAAAAAGACATTATTGAAATATGTCAAAACATGAATCGCCCCTTAGAAGAGGTTCAACTGATCGCTGTTTCAAAAACTGTCTCTGCAGATCATATTTTCCCCCTTTTGCAAGCAGGTCAGTCTGTTTTTGCAGAAAACCGCGTACAAGAAGCCGCTGAAAAATGGCCTCGCTTGCGCCAACAATTTAAGTTCATTGAGCTTCATCTCATTGGTCCTTTACAATCGAATAAAACAGCAGAAGCTGTCAAAATTTTTGATGTCATTCAAACTGTTGACCGTGAAAAAATAGCTAAAAGTTTAAGCATAGAAATGCAAAAACAAAAAAGAAGCCTCCCTTGTTATGTCCAGGTCAATATTGGATTAGAACTCCAAAAAAGTGGTATTCCACCGCAAGAAGTTATACCCTTTGTTGCCCAATGCAAAAATCATTATGGACTTGATATTATCGGCCTTATGGCAATCCCACCTGTAAAGGAGAACCCCGGCCCCTATTTTGCACTGTTAGCAAAACTGGCAAAAAAAGCTGATCTCCCAAAACTGTCTATGGGAATGTCGAATGACTTTAAAATTGCTCTTCAATTTGGCTCTAATACTCTCCGCATTGGCTCCGCTTTATTTGGAAAGCGCTCTATGTGATCCGATTTCCACTGAAAATGCTGCTAACGCACACACTTACTTCAAAGCTCTCTGGCCACAAACTGCTCATTCCCTCTCTCATACCATCTATGAAATAGCACAACATCTCCTGAACACTACCGTTCTCATGTTTATAAAACCCAGAGACAGCACTATCCCGGCACTATCATTGTTTTTACTTAAAAAAAATCCAGTTTTGCCCTTGCTTTCGCACTTAAACCATAGAGTTCCCTCTCTATGCAATCCACCCCTCAATCCACTTTTTAAGACTGCGATCGTATGATTTTTGCTGATAACAAATAATCATGCACAAAAAAGAAAAACAGTATAATATCAAATGGCTTGATATTACAGAAAATATTGACAATTTATATTTAAAAATCAATAACTTGATGTGTTTTCCTATCAACAGCGGCATCAACCATAAGGGAGTATAAAATGCTCCCTTAAATACAATTGTGTAAGACTCATTTTTAAAATTATCTGTGCAAACCTTTGTAATTTAGTCTAGTCTAAAATAAAGCTTCTCCTAAAGTGAAAAGTTTGTAGGGAAATTCTGTCTAAAAAACGCAAAAATACAGCAGCTGATTTTTCCAAACAATAAATATAGTTTAAGAGAGGGAACTATGTCTGAAAAAATCTATCCAGTACCAACCGATATCAAAAAAAATGCTTTGATCAATGAAGAGACCTATCAAAAATGGTATCAGGAAAGCATTAATGATCCAGAAGCCTTCTGGGCAAAACATGGCCAACGCATTGAGTGGTTTAAGCCCTATACAAAAGTAAAAAACACTTCATTTAACGGTAATGTATCGATTCAATGGTACGAAGATGGTATAACAAATGTTGCCTATAATTGCATTGATCGTCATCTAAAAAACTCTGGCAACCATATCGCATTGATTTGGGAGGGAAATAACCCTTATCATGATAAAAAAATAACCTATAATGAACTTTATGAACATGTTTGTCGCTTTGCTAATATATTAAAGAATCATGGCGTAAAAAAAGGTGACAGAGTTACCATTTACCTCCCGATGATACCCGAAGCAGCTTATGCCATGCTCGCCTGCGCTCGCATTGGTGCTATTCATTCGGTTATTTTTGCCGGCTTTTCTTCTGAAGCGATAGCAGACCGCATTGCTGATTGCAAATCAACCTTTATCATCACCGCTGATCAAGGCCTGCGTGGAGAAAAATTGATCAAGTTAAAAAACAATATTGATCATGCTATTGATATTGCAGCACGCCGTGGTGTTCATGTTAATCAAGTCTTGGTCATACGGCGTACAAGTGGAACAATTGATTGGGTAAAGGGACGTGATTTTTGGTATCATGAAGAAATATCTCATGCCAAAACGGATTGTCCAGCAGAAACGATGAATGCTGAAGATCCACTTTTTATTCTTTATACCTCGGGTTCAACAGGCAAACCAAAAGGTGTTCTGCATACAACAGCTGGCTATCTCGTTTATGTATCAATGACACATCAATATGTTTTTGATTATCATCCTGGTGAAATTTACTGGTGTACTGCTGATATTGGCTGGATCAGTGGTCATTCTTACTTGATTTATGGTCCTCTATGCAACGGTGCCACCACTTTAATGTTTGAAGGTATACCAACCTTTCCCGACCAAGGTAGATTTTGGGAAATTGTCGATAAGCATAAAGTAAATACGCTTTACACTGCACCAACTGCTATTCGCGCATTAATGGGTGCTGGAAATTCTTTTGTTGAACATTCTAAAAGAACATCCTTACGCCTCTTAGGCACCGTAGGCGAACCGATTAATCCAGAAGCATGGAAATGGTTTTATCATACGGTTGGAGACAATCGCTGTCCCATTCTCGACACATGGTGGCAAACAGAAACAGGAGGGCATATGATCACGCCCCTACCAGGCGCAACACAACTCAAAGCAGGATCAGCCACCCATCCATTCTTTGGTGTTCAACTCCAAATCATTGATAGCGAAGGAAATGTTCTGGAAGGTGAAGCAGAAGGGAATCTCTGTATTATTGACTCATGGCCTGGTCAAATGCGCACTCTCTATAATGACCATGAGCGTTTTATCGAAACCTATTTTTCCACATATAAAGGAAAATATTTTACAGGCGACGGTTGTAAACGAGACAATGACGGTTATTACTGGATTACAGGACGGATTGATGACATTCTCAATGTCTCTGGACACAGATTAGGAACAGCTGAAATCGAATCAGCGCTTGTTTCTCACCCCGCTATTTCAGAAGCAGCTGTTGTCGGTTACCCTCATCCCATTAAAGGACAAGGAATTTACAGTTTTGTCACCTTAATGGAAAGCATAACCCCAAGTGAAGAATTGTATAAAGATCTTATTCAGCATGTCAAAAAAGAAATAGGATCGATTGCCCTCTTGGATAAAATTCAGTTTACCCCTCAGCTCCCCAAAACGCGATCGGGAAAAATTATGAGACGCATTTTGAGAAAAATCGCCGAAAATGATTTCGATAACCTAGGAGATATTTCAACCCTTGCCGAACCACAAGTCGTTGACGATCTTATTGCCAACAGACAAAATACAGAAACCACGGCTTAATGGAAAAACAGCAACGATGGCTTGAGCAGGAATGCCGAGGTCATTTTAACAGAAACGCCAAAGCCACCATAAAGGTAAAAAACATAACAATGAATAGGACTCTCAATATCTATGAAAACAGACACTCTCTGTTCATAATAAGCCAGAAACGGTTGAAAAAAACATTCACGCTTGTGGAGTATAAACTCTCAAAAGAACTATGAAGCAATAAGAGCAAAGTGCCCTTTGCGAACCGTAAAAAGAGAGAGACCAATGCCGAACAAAAACAGGAATGGCTGTTCTAATGTTTCTGCTAGAATCACCCTGAAATTCCTGCTAAAATCACAAATGAGGATATATTAAAAAATGGTTGAGATTTTCACAAATACTCTTGTCCGATAACAAATTGGAAATGGTTAAAGAAAAACATTGAGAATAGTAGAATATGAACCTAACAAGAACCTAAAACAAGGAGAGCAAAGGTCCTCACAATGATGCAACATAAAAGCAGAAGTGGTAACAACAAGTGATTCATTTTGAAAATGTCGGGTTGCGCTACGGAATGGGTCCTGAAGTCTTACGTGATATCAGCTTTCACATTCCTCCCGGATCATTTCAGTTTCTCACTGGCGCCTCTGGAGCAGGTAAAACGTCTTTGATGCGTCTTATGTTTTTGGCGCTTAAACCAACCCGTGGTCATATTGATTTATTTCAAACAGATACAGCACTCCTCAAACGGCAGGAGCTCCCTGCATTGCGTCAACGTATCGGTGTCGTCTTTCAAGATTTTCGTTTACTAGATCATATGACAACTTACGAGAATGTCTCTTTACCTTTACGCATTAAGGGGCAAGAAGAAGCAACTTATCGCAGTGAAGTGGAAGATCTTCTCTGTTGGGTAGGACTTGGCAATCATATTCATGTTTTACCACCAGTTCTTTCCGGTGGAGAAAAACAAAGGGTAGCAATTGCACGCGCGCTCATTGATCAACCTGAAATCCTTCTGGCTGATGAACCGACAGGAAATGTTGATCCACCTTTGGCAAAACGCCTTTTACGCTTGTTTATTGAATTAAACCGTTTTGGAACAGCTGTCATCATTGCCACTCATGATATCGCACTGATGGAACAAGTCGCAGCACGGCGTATGCTTCTTCATAACGGACGGATGACAATTCATGAATAAGTCTTTCCCCATTTTTATAAGCGATAAAAAAAACATAACTCCTATCATTCCTAGCAGCAATATTTCTGGGCAAGCATTGGTTGCAGTCATTGCTATCATGACATTTCTCTCAAGCCTGACATTGATCGGTGTTGATTTCGTACAGCGTGCTGCTCACAGTTGGAGCAATCAAATTAGCTATGAAGCAACGATTCAAATACGCCCTATTGAAAATGTTGATATCGAAAAAGCTCTTCGTGATGCGGTTAAATTAGTTAAAACATTTCATGGTGTAAAAAATGCCACAATTGTTAACCAATCAGCCACGGAAAAATTGCTCGAACCGTGGCTTGGAACGGGTTTAAATTTGAGTGAATTGCCCCTTCCCCGCCTTATCATCGTAACACTGAAAGAGAATGAAGAGATCAACTTTCGTGAAATCAATCACGCAATCAAAACACAAATTCCAGGAGGCCAGTTTGATGATCATCGTGTTTGGGTGAATCGTTTTGCAACAATGGCACAAGCAACTGTTTTTATTGGTTTTTTCATTTTAACACTGGTTCTAGGCTCACTGATATTAACGATTATTTTTGCGACACGCAATGCACTGGCAGAGAATGCGTATATTATTAATGTTTTGTACTTCCTCGGTACTGAAACCCTTTTCATTGCGCGACAATTTGACTGGCATTTTTTTAAAACGGCACTTCGTGGTGCATTATACGGTGGTGTCATCAGTATATTTCTGTTTGGTGCTTTCTCTTTTTGGACAAACTACAACCTAGGGAAAGTCGAAGCCAGCCAAATAACTGCTTTGTTTGGACATTTTTCCATAAGTTTTATCCCTTATACAAAAATCATTGGCCTTATTCTGTTTGTTTCTTTTCTGACCATGCTTACAAACCGAATGACCATTCTGGCACAACTTAAAAAAATCGATCAATGTGAAAATGGCTTATTTTAATTTTATGACCCACAAACCATATGACCCGCAATCCTTGCCACAAGACAATCTAGAGCGTTCCCTCGAGAAACGCGCTCACCGCAGTCTATGGCATCCTTGCTGCTTGTTTCGCCATTTGCCACCGACAGCCCTTTTTCTTTTAATGATTGTCTTCTTCTTTTGCGCTGGTTTTGTTATTTTTTCTGAAAAAACCGAACAACTTAAACCACCAAATCCTTTACCAAAAGCAGATGCAATCATCGTTCTTACAGGTGGAGAGAAACGAATAGAAACAGGATTGAATCTTTTACAGCAAGAGCTTGGTTCGCGGCTCTTAATTAGTGGAGTTAACACAACAACCAATCTCAAAAGATTCATGTACAGCACACATATTACCCCACAGCTCTTCGCCTGTTGCGTTGACATCGGACATAAAGCAATTAACACAAAAGGAAACGCCGAAGAAAGCGCAGATTGGATCAAAAAACACCACTACCAAACAGTTTATATCGTTACCCATGATTACCACATGTGGCGTTCTTTGCGTGAACTAAAATACTTAATGCCTGACATCAATTTCATTGCCTATCCCGTCAAAAAGAGTGAAATTGAAAGCACGATACAACAGATCAATCAAATACGTATTCTTGTCTTCCAATATATTAAAACGCTTGAGGTCTATATAAGGACTGCATTTTAGTCTTTACACACTGGTTTTCTCTGAAAATCTTTCGAACCAGCCCTTCATTACGTTCATCGTATTTACACAGCTCTTAGGTCATAGACATGATCGACCCTTTGTTACACAAACGGGAACCACTAACAATTCACTCTTTTCATACCAATCTATTTTGCCTTTTGATATCAATTCTTTCCCTCTAAGACCCGTTTTTATAAAAAAGTTTAAAAACACCCAAAACAAAGAGTGTCCTTTGCATAAATTTTGTCTACGCTATTTTTGCATCTTGGAAGGCAAAAATGGTTCTTTCATCTTCGATTGCTGAAAAGGCGTATGATCTAGCAGAGTGATTCTCTTAATTCTATTGACGCATAGTGGATCGATTGAACGTGGATGCAGAGCATGTTGCCTACTAAATTCGAACCCTGTTACAACAGGAAAAGCTCACCACAAGATATTATAACTTTTTTTGGAATGCACAAATTCTCTAAAGATGATAAATTGCTGGTGAGGCGGCGACATAAAATTGCATATTTCCTTCGAATTTTTTTAATACGTGTTCCATGTGGCTGATCCCTTATGAACTCATCCAGAAAATAGAGACCTTTAGAATAGATAATTCAAAGGTTTAAGGAGCTTTACGCCAACGATTATGATGATTTTCAAAATGCAGTTTTAGTGGGTTGGTTAGATTGCTGAAACCATTAAAAAAGAACAGTATCTTATCATCGAAACCTTATCATTAAGAGAAAGTCTATAACGAATAGTTATCTTTAAGACAACATATTGATTTATAAAGATATTTAACCGTTTTGCATGTTAAATGAAAGGCCCGAATCCAGGAAGATTATCTTATCTTCAAATCCCCACATTCAGAATCAAAGAAAACGCGGTCATTTACCCGTCACAAAAGAGATCAACATGTGGATAAAATCGCTTAAGAGAGGAGTCCAATATGCCTCCTAATGAATCATCTCAATGCAAGAGCATTTACAACATTGTAAGCTTGCAAAAAAGATGGTAGTGCCCAATGGATCTTGCCTTATACCAATTCATGGGTATCGCTGTAAAATGGGCTTGAGATTGAGCAGAGAAGCTTCTTTAAAGAAGAAAAGAAATCCTCGTAGGGTCACTTAATCCACCTATGATTACCACAATAAAAGCCAAAATATTTGTTTCATCCGCTGATCTCACATGCACATTTTTCTGATCAAATAACCACCCTTGACCGGCTATTTTATTGAAGCAACCATTCCATACAAATATCGTCTTCTTGGACAATATTCCTTTCCCCGAATGCTTCATCCAGTGTTAATGGCAATAATAATATGACACCGTGCGATTCATGATGATTAATCGCGCGAGAGGGCAACAACGGGGTCAAGGCGTGAAGCTTGCCGGGCTGGTGAAAAGCCAAAACATATCCCGATGAGAGTCGAAAAAGTAAGTGATATAATGATCGAATCAATTGTATAAATCAGCTGGATAGGGGCCTCAAAGAGCACAAACAAACCACCGATAGAAAGCCCAAACAGAATCCCCAAAACACCTCCTATGATACACACCAAAATTGCTTCAATTAAAAACTGCTGCAAAATATCACTCTGCCGTGCACCAACTGCCATCCGCACCCCAATTTCATTGATTCGCTCAGAAACAGTCACCAGCATAATATTCATCACTCCAATACCACCGACGATCAATGAAATAGCTGCAATTGAGGACACTAAAAGTGTTAAAATATGGGTGCTTTCCATGATACGATCCAGAAATAACTGAGAATTTCTAATGAAAAAATCCTCCTCACCATGACGCATAATAAGAAAACGCCGTACCATAGACTCCGCTAAATGTGAATCAATATCATCGGCAATTTTAACCGTAATTGCACGCACTTGTGTTGTTCCAATAAAACGCGTTTGCACAGTTGTATAAGGTAAATAAACCTGCAACGTTTTTGAAATGCCTCCATTATGTTGCTGATCTACCACACCAACAATACGCGCTGGAACTGATCCCACCTGGACCACTTTCCCGAGTGGACTCTCACGACTATGTGGAAAAAGGACAGAAAGTGCTTCTTTTTCAATCACGAGATCTACCGCCCGATCACGCACACTTTTCTGATCAAACAACCGACCTTGAACAACATCGAGTCCTTGTGTCTGAAAGAATTGTTCTCCCACTCCTACAATCACAGCATTGACTTCAACAGCACCAAAACGGACTGTAGAACTTGCTGAAACCTGAGGTGTTACACCAGAAACATAGGGTAACCTTGACAGGGCTTCTGCATCTGCTTCAACGAGACTTGTTATTTTGTCTGATTGTGGATCAGAAAGGCTTTTTCCAGGCAAAATCGTCAATGTGTTAGAACCAAAACTTTTAAAATTTTCTAAGATTTTTTCTCGTGTACCAGTTCCCAAAGCCACCATTGCAATAATCGCAGCAATCCCGATAATCACCCCAAGCATTGTTAAAAAAGTACGCATCCGATGTGCATTCATTGCCAACAATGCCATAACAAATGCTTCACGAAAGCGTTCAGCAAAAGAACGAAAAAAACCAAGTGTTTTTTGGTTTTTCAGATTTTGTTTTCCCTGAAGAGTTTGACCCTTAGACTTTATTTTTGCAACTTTTGCCACATTATCAGCAATAATTTCTCCATCACTGATTTCGATAATACGCTCTGCTCTTTCAGCGACCTGCATATCGTGCGTTACAATGATAATGGTGCGCCCTTCTTGATGCAATTCATCCAAAATACGTAACACTTCTTGACCACTCTTTTTGTCTAAAGCACCGGTTGGTTCATCGGCAAGAATGACCTCGGCATTATTCATGAGAGCACGAGCAATAGACACACGTTGTTGCTGACCACCTGAAAGCTGATTCGGACGATGATTTATCCGATCTCCCATACCTAAGCGTATTAAAAGATCCTGTGCACGTTTTTTTCGTATTTGCGGTGAGCATCCTGCATAAATCGCTGGGATTTCAACATTTCCAAGCGCTGTCAACTCACTCAGCAAATGATAGCGCTGGAAAATAAATCCAAAATGATTGCGTCGCAAAGCTGACAATTCATCAGCAGACAGGCAAGCTGTTTCTTTACCTGAAATCCAATAACGGCCAGAACTTGGTCGGTCAAGACAGCCTAGAATATTCATCAACGTGGATTTTCCTGAACCGGAAGCTCCGACAATTGCCACCATTTCACTGCGCTTAATGGTAAGATTGATGTCTTTCAAAACAGTAACAAATGTTTCACCCGCAGAAAACTTGCGCACAATATTTTCCAAAACGAGAACATCATCTGCTTGCTCTGTTCTCATAGCCTAAATCTCATCTTCGTTATGAACACCAGAAGACTCTGATATCGCTCCATCGCGTGAACCGGTAATAACCACATCGCCCTCGCTAAGTCCTGAAACAATCTCTGCCATAACTTTGTTATTAAGCCCGACTGTTACCTGTTTTGCAACGACCTTTCGCCCCACCAAAAGAGAAACCCATGCTTTACCTTCTTCTGTCTCATCATGTAAAGCATCACTTGGAACCAATAAGACATTCTGAGCCCGACCTAAAATAATATGAACTTGAGCGGTCATATAAGTCCGTAAAAAATTGTCCTTATTATCCACATGCACAATCCCATTATAATAGATAGCCGATGACGTTAAAGAATTGCCCCTCTCCATACCAGGATTAATACTCTCATCAGCGCGTATCGATTCAGGAGCAGGCTCTATCCTTTCTAAAGTTCCCTCATAACGACGCTGTGAATTCCCAAAGACGGTAAAATAAAGAGGTTGTCCAGCATGAACTTTAAGAACATCGGCTTCTGAAATTTGCGCTTTGACAGTCATTTTTGACAAATCACCTAAAATAACGATTGTTGGCGCTGACTGAACGGCATTAACATTTTGCCCTTCTTCCACAACTGTTGCTAAAACTGTTCCTGCTGAAGGTGCAGTTATTTTTGTATAACCGAGATTAACCTCTGCACTGTCCACATCAATTTGTGCTTGTACAATCTGCTGGTTAAGCTGAGCAATTTGCGCCTCGCGTGTTTTTAATTGTGTCACAACTTCATCGAAATTAGCCTGCGAAATGGCGTGCGTTTTGATCATTTTTTTCTGACGTGCTAAATTTTTCTGAGCAAGAGAAAGATAAGCTTGTTGTTCTAGCAGGTTCGCATAATAGTGTGATAATATTGCTTTTTTTCTTTTCAGATCATTTTCCTGATCTGTAGAATCAATTTCTGCCAAGAGATCGCCCTCTTTGACAACACTTCCGGGAAAAACAGGCATTGACACCACACGCCCTGTCGTACGTGCACCAACAGCAACTAAGCGATAAGGACGCACAAGACCAGAAGCCAAAACACTTTCCTCAACATCACCACGCTTTACCACCGCCGTCATATAAGTAGGTGATGGTGTTCCAAAAAAAACAGAACGCAGCCACAACAACAAGACGACAAAGAATATACCCGCTAAAAATAGGGAAAGTTTTTTGCGTTTTGTAATAAATTTTTTGATGAAACTGTTTTTCATTGTCTTACCTTTGCCTGTGAACTGGTAACACCATCGACGACTTCCGGACGTGACACATCAACGACGCCATCCCATCCACCACCCAAAGCTTTCATCAATGCAATATATTGGATAACCAAAGAAACACGGCTATCTTTCAGCGCCATTTGTGCAGAATAATAGGAGCGATCAGCATTTAACAATTCAAGGAAGCTGGTATTTCCATTTTCAAAAAGCCTCCGTGCAAGTTGTAAAGAATGCAAAGAAGCTTTATTTGCAACGATCAGTTTTTCTAGACGCTGATGTTCGTTCTTCAATTTTACAAGCGCATTTTCTACATCTTCTAAAGCTCCCAACACAGCCGCCCGATAAGTAATAAAAGCTTGATCACGCTGTGCACGTGCTACCGCGACAGAAGCGACAATCTGCCCCCCATTAAAAAAGGGAAAACGAAGACCGGGTCCAAAAGACCACCCAATGGTTGAGTTTTTCCATAATTGATCAATTGCTGTTGCTGCTGTCGAAATAGTCCCTGTTAAAGTGAGTGATGGATAGCGATCTGCTTCACGCTGACCAATCCGCGCTGTTGCTTGCGCATATTGGCGTTCTGCCCGTCGTAAATCCGGACGTGTTAACAAAATATCTGCTGGAATTCCTGCTGTTATTGGCCATTTTGGTTGCGGAATCTTTGCCTGTTTCGCATTTTTTTGCAAAAGATCCTTCAAAGCCGTGGGCGCACGACCAGTTAAGACAGACAAGCGATGAATGCTCATTTCCAAATTTGCTTCCATCTGTGATATATCTGCTTCTGTATTTGCCATTTGTGCTTGTGAATTTGAAACATCAAGCTCCGAAACATCACCAGCTTTTAATCTGGCACGCATCAATTCATATGTTTTACGCTGTGATAAAGCAATTTGCCGCACAATCAACAACTTTTGTTGCCAACCACGCATTTGAACATAATTTGTTGCCACATCTCCTAACAGTGTCACCATTGTGGCACGCATATCTTCCACGGTTGCTTCAAGACCATAATGTGAGGCTTCGACCGCTCGTTTACGCCTACCAAAAAAATCAAGCTCCCAACTTGCATCAAAACCACTCCGATATTGGCTTAAAGACGCATCAGATTGTCCAGAAGCACTACGCATTCCTGAAATTGAATTTGACACACTTGGCAAAAGAAATCCTACGGCTTGCCCCAAATCTGCACGCGCCTCTCGAACTCGTGCTTTGGCAACCGCAACACTATTATTTCCAGAAATCGCGTAATTTATTAACACATTTAAAACAGGATCATCCAAACGCCGCCACCACCCTGCAAGCGCAACCGGATGCTCAGCTATCTGGGCCGACTTTTGTCCCCAAACTGCTGGAACACGAAAAAATGTTTTATGATAATTAGGACCAACCATACATCCTGACAGTACAAAAAAACATAAAAAAGCACTACAAAATAATCTGTTATAAGCAATACACTTTAGGTCTCTGATCTGCATCCACTCTCTCATATGTTTTCAGAATCAACTGATTAACATTTTATTTAACTCTTATTCCAAAATCAGCGTGAAAAATCAAATACAGTTTGTACAGGAACGTGATCTGAAGGCTGATTCCATCCCCGTGCATCACGAAAAATCGAAAGATTAGCTACAAAAGGTGCTAAATTGGGAGAAGACCAAATATGGTCAAGGCGCCGCCCACGATCAGCAAGTGCCCAATCGCGTGCGCGGTAGCTCCACCATGTATAAATCTTTGTAGGAGGAGGAAAATGCAGACGCATAAGATCGACCCATCCACCTTGGCAGCATAAAGCTTGTAAACGCTCGGTTTCAATTGGCGTATGGCTTACCACCTTCAACAATTGCTGATGAGACCAAACATCATCTTCCAAAGGAGCAATATTCAAATCGCCCACCAAAAGAGAAGCGAGACCATCTTCTTGATTAGCTCGGATGGAAGCCATTTCTTCTAGAAAATCAAGTTTATGACGAAATTTTTCATTCACATCAGCGTCAGGCACATCACCCCCAGCGGGAACATAAAAATTATGAATCCGTATGTTCCTGCCGTAGGCTTCAACAATCACCGAAATGTAACGACAATCTTGTTTTTGACAAAAGAAACGCTTTTCAACATTCTTAAAAGGCAAACGTGAAACAATTGCCACACCATTGTAAGATTTTTGTCCACTCAATATGATATGCTTATATCCAGCCGTTTCAAAAGCTTCACGTGGGAACAAAGCATCTGGACATTTTGTCTCCTGGAGACACAAAACATCTGCCGCAAACAGATCCAGATACTGAAAAACCTGGGCAAGACGCAAACGGATAGAGTTAACATTCCAAGTCGCAATCCGAAAAAACATCTGTTTCAATTCCGATGGCATACAGCGTACTACTTCTTAGAGGGAAGTGTGAACATCTCATCAGCAAACTTCACCCCTGTGCGCACATTCATGATTTGAACAGTGGTTTCCAAATTCTGTTGGTCAATAATTGTCCATTGCCGCAAAGTATAGGTTTTAGGATCAAAAACCATCCTTATTTGCCCTGACCCAGTGCTTTTATCCCGTAGAGTAACCGTCACCGCCCCTGGATCTTCACGAAATGCTAATAAACGCCCTGATGATAAATCAATTTCATCGTCCAATAGAAACTTCATCGGTGTTTGAAAGAGCGGTGAGAAATTCCAAGTATTCAGAGCACGATTGTTAATGCCTATGAATTGACCATCTGCAATGATCTGTAAAGGTATTTTTTTATAAATAAAACGAATTTTTCCTGGACGCTCTAAATAAAATGTTCCCTGGGACATTTTTCCCTTTGGACTAAACTGAATAAAATCACCTGTCATTGTTTTAATCGCCGCAAAGTGATTGGCAATCTTCTGCGCCTTTACCACTTTCTTGGATGATTGCGAAAAAGCAGGAAAAGTTAAACAACAAAAAACAATAATTCCAATAAACCAAAATATTCTTTTCCGTGGTAAAAAAGAAGTTCTCATAGAAAATGCTCCCAAACCGGACAGTTTTACCTTACAATACAATCAAGTGGCAAATGATGAATAAATATCCTCCTCTAAAAAAGAAATATATTGTTTAAAGCAACTATCAAAAGATTTTTATTTTAAAAGCGTTCTTCCTCAGCAGGCACCAAAATTTCCCGTTTCCCTGCATGATTTGCAGCACTAATAATGCCTTCTTCTTCCATACGCTCAATCAGTGAAGCAGCACGATTATAGCCAATACCTAAACGGCGCTGGATATAAGAGGTCGAAGCCTTACGATCACGAAGAACAATAGCAACAGCTTGACTATAGGGATCATCAGCTGAAGAAGAAGATGCTAAGGAAACACTGGCCTCATTCTCTGTGATCTCTTGTGTAATGGTCTCCAAATAATCAGGGCGTGCTTGTGCTTTAAGATGCGTGACAACTTGCTCCACTTCATCATCGGCCACAAAAGGTCCATGAACACGCTGGATACGTCCTCCTCCCATCATTAAAAGCATATCTCCTTGTCCCAACAATTGCTCAGCCCCCTGTTCACCCAGAATGGTTCGACTATCGATTTTCGAACTCACAGAAAAAGAAATGCGTGTGGGGAAATTGGCTTTAATCGTGCCGGTAATCACATCCACCGAAGGACGCTGTGTAGCCATAATCACGTGGATACCGGCAGCACGCGCCATTTGTGCTAAGCGTTGCACTGCTCCTTCAATATCTTTGCCAGCAACCATCATCAAATCGGCCATTTCATCAATAATGACAACAATATAGGGCATAGGACTGAAATCGAGTGTTTCCGTTTCATAAAGAGGTTCGCCGGTCTCATGATCAAATCCAACTTGAATTGTACGCACCATTGTCTCTCCCTGACTTTCAGCCTCTTTGAGACGCGCATTAAACCCATCAATGTTGCGTACCCCAAGTTTTGACATTTTACTGTAGCGCTCTTCCATTTCACGAACAGCCCACTTAAGCGCAATCACTGCTTTTTTAGAATCTGTTACCACAGGTGTTAACAAATGGGGAATGCCATCATAAATCGAAAGTTCAAGCATTTTCGGATCGACCATAATGAGACGACATTGCTCAGGTGTCATACGATAAAGAAGCGATAAAATCATCGTATTAATGGCAACAGACTTTCCCGATCCTGTTGTGCCTGCCACCAAAAGATGGGGCATTTTTGCTAAATCCGCGATAACCGTTTCACCACCTATTGTTTTGCCCAAAGCAAGACCTAATTTTGCTTCGCTCTCTAAGAATTCCTGAGCTTGTAAAATTTCCCGTAAATAAACCATCTCACGCATTGCATTGGGCAATTCGATTCCAATCACATTGCGTCCTGGAACCACAGCAACACGGGCTGAAATCGCACGCATCGAGCGTGCAATATCATCTGCCAGACCGATAATCCGGGAAGACTTAATGCCTGCAGCCGGTTCAAATTCATACAAAGTCACCACTGGACCAGGACGTGCATCAATAATTTGCCCCTTGACCCCAAAATCTAACAAAATACCTTCAAGTTCCTGAGAGTTGGCTTTTAAGAGAGCAGGAGAAAGTTTTGTCGCCCTTGCTGCTGGTGGAGAAACCGAAAGATAATCTAAAAGCGGAAGAAGAAAATCACCCGTTGAAGAAGCCGTTAAAGGTTTGAAAACACAGTTTTTAACCGAAGAAGCAGGCATCTTATCTTGAGAATTTTCGCATTTTATTTTTTCATCAAAGAAAATTGGTTCAATCCGATCAAATGACTTTTCTTGTTTTTTAGCCTGACTTTTAAAGAAGAAAAAACGAAAAAACCGTGCTTGTAAAAAATAAAAAAGGTGTAAAATAGCTCCAAAAGCTGTAGCAAAAAAACCGTGCTGTGTTTCATCTGCAGCATATTCTACCTCTCCTGACACATCGAAATCTGGATCCACGATTTCGTTTTTCTGGACGTTTTTTGTTTTTCTTTTATTTGATTGACGCCGCCACACAACATTGCCAGCAAAAGCAGCTATCAAAAAACTTAACAAGATAAGAGCAACACCCAAGAGCACATTCTGAAATGGAGAAAGAAGGACAGGAAAGATTAAAGAAGCAGCACTTAAAATTTTATCACCCAAAACCCCTCCCAAACCCATCGGCAATGGCCATTGCGTAAAAGGAGCAAGAGGTGTCATAAGAGCAAAAGAAACTACAAAACAAATCGTTGAGACCACCCATAAAAAAAGGCGAAAAATCAAATTGTGGATATTCTTCTGTGCCAGCAAAAGAAACGACCAAAATAATGGTGGCAGCAAAACACCAAGACTTGCCAGACCAAAAAACTGCATAAAAAAATCTGAGAAAATTGCACCTGGCCACCCCATAAAGTTGGTAATTTTATTTATACTTGCATGCGTTAATGACGGATCTGCAACATTCCAAGTTGCCAAAGCAAAAATGCAAAAAACAATAAAACCCAAAAGCCCAAGCCCTATGAAAACCCCAATTTGGCGCAAAAATATTTCAATGAGCCGCGAACCTTGAGAGTTCTGCACTTCTAATAAATCATAAGGAGAAGAACTTTGGTGCATCCATCAATTCCAAATACAAAACCTTCGTATTAAAGAGTTATAAAATTATGACCGCAAAATATTAATACAGTTTTAACTATCATAATCATAACAATTTCCTTATAATAACGGTGATATTGAAGAAAAATACCCTTTTCGTTTAAGAGCGGACAAACTGCGAACAATAGAAGGAAGTGTTGTGTATTCTGATCTCAATGAAGGTATAAAACCCAATAAAAACACTAGAGCCAATAAAAAAAAAGAACAATGTGATCTCCTCATTGCAGGTGGCGCGGCTGTCGGTTTAACGCTGGCAGTAGCGCTCAAACAAGCTGCCCCTGGTTTGAAAATTAAGATCGTCGATGCTGTTCCTCAAGGAGATATCCCTGTTTCCAATATACGCGCACTTGCCCTTTCTGCTGCCTCTATTCGTATGTTGAAACAACTGCAATGTTGGGAACATATAAAATCCCATGCTCAACCTATTCATTCAATGATCATCACAGATGCATACACAAATGATCCTGTCAAACCAACTCTTTTAACCTTTGAAGGAGACGTTACCCCCAACGAGCCCTTTGCTGCTATGGTGGAACATAGAGAGCTCCTCAATGCTTTAAAAAAGCGTGCAAAAGATCTAGATATTCCTTTCTTCGCAAACATGCGTATTATTGATTTTCACCAAAAAGATCAACACACCACTGTCACTTTAAGCAATGAAGAAATCTGGCAAACCAAGTTGCTGATTGCAGCTGACGGAGCACATTCGAAATTACGCGAAAAAGCAGGTCTTAAAAATTTTTCTCGTCCCTATAAACAAACAGCAATCATCTGCACGATTGAACATGAAAAACCCCATCATGGTCAAGCAATCCAACATTTCTTACCTGCTGGTCCTTTCGCTCTTCTCCCTCTCAAAGGAAATCGATCAGCCGTGGTGTGGAATGAACAGCATAAAACTGCGCAATATTATTTCAAAGCTGATGCTCTTATTTTTGAAACAGAAATCAAAAAACGTATTGGTCACCGATATGGAAAACTCACTTGGAATGGGGAACGCCAAGCCTTTCCTTTAAAGCTTTCTTTAACACGTCAATGTATTAAACCGCGCTTTGTTCTCATTGGTGATGCTGCGCATACAATCCATCCTCTTGCAGGACAAGGCCTCAATTTAGGATTACGCGATAGTGCCGCACTCGCCGAAGTGATTATTGAAACAGCGCGGTTAGGTCTTGATATTGGATCTCTCATTGCTCTCGAACGCTATCAAAGCTGGAGGCGTTTTGAAACTGTACGTATGGCTCTGAGCAATGACTGGCTTAACCAACTCTTTTCTAATGATAACCTGCTCTTGCGAATGCTCCGCGATGTTGGCCTTGGAATTGTCAATCAAACGCCAAAAATGAAAAAATATTTCATTCAAGAAGCCTCCGGTCTCACCCGTCATGCCCCACGTCTGCTGCACGGATTGCCACTCTAAGAAAAAAATTGTACCATTGTGCCTTTTGTAGCCTAAACAAGACTCTCTTTTATCAAGATAAGCCCTTTATGCATTCTGAAGTGCCAAGATTTTGCTAGAGCCGATTTATGATACGACAATAAAGTTTCCAACAAAGTTTCCAACAACCTACACCATCCCAGTACGTAAAAACGCGTGCATTGCACCCTCCCCTTCTCCCACATTAAAAAACACAGATAGAAGCTAGAAAATTGCCAAACCTTTTCAATCTTCAACGCACTCTTTATTAATTGATGAATTTTGGTGACAAACAACTTCAAAACGTATCACAGAACCATATATCAAAATCAAAATGCTAAAACCAACACCAATCGCAGAGAAATTTCATTTTCCAAGATACTTTCTCATAAACCTATATGAGCAGTAAAAAACGAAGCTGATGCCTGATATACACGCTTGACAAGGCGAAATATCAGACCAAAATCCACAAAAGCACTAAGTTACTGCTCCAAAATCAGCATTGCAAACCCATAAGTGCATGCTATAGCATGCACTTGCACAAACTTGCCCGTGTTTCATAGGGCTTTATTCAACCGCTCCAGCCCCCTTTACGAATCAGCTCAGCATTTTGACGCATTATATTTCCAAAAAAGAATACACTCCTCACATTTACCCCTTTGATAAACCTTGTCCCTTATGAATTACAAGCCTATAACCAAGCATTTTTCTGCAATTGCGTATATGTATATGTTATTTTACTTCTAGTTCTTCAAGCGTATAACCACTCTCCAACCATTCTTTAATCCACTTAGGTTTACGCCCACGCCCATTCCATAATTCCCATTGGTTATTGGGATTTCTATAATAACGCTCTTTGCTCACAAGATCGGCGATATCAATTCCGTGCGCATTGGCAATTTCAAGGATTTTTCGCCGTGCATTCTGTTTCTCTTTTGCTTGTCGTTTTTTTAATTCTGCATCAATTTGGATACGCATCTCTTGTAGCTCATCAAGATTCATGTTTTTGAGATTGTTCACTTTATTACTCCCCTTGCAAAAAAGAATTGTGCTTTGCCATATTTTAAACACAATTATAGATAATTTTCGTCTATTTATTATCAAAATTGAAATTATGATGAATATATCACTTTCACGGAGATATGCTTTGAACCACGAAGAATTGCTTATTTGTGCCTCAGATATCACTACCGTATCCTCTTTTAGTTCGATCGCTGAAACTGGTAAGCGGATTGTGAAAACTTCATTGTATTTCTATAATTCTCATGGACCAGCAGTCGAAGGTGCATATAAATCGTCATTTTATAAACTATGGCAAGATTTAATAAAGGACAAGCCCTCTACCTATAACGATGGTGCATTTCATTCCTATAATAAGAAGCACTCTCACATAAAACGGGTTTCTACTTTATATCAGCCATACCCAGAAAGAGTAAGAACCGCAGAAAATTATATGATGCAGTCACCCTCAAGGTTTCAACAGAAACAGCCATGGTTTAAATACTTCTTTTTCTTTTATAACCTTAATGATTATCCCATCAATTGGCGTGATACATTCGGTTTCGTTTCAGATCTTTGCACGGTAAAATATATATTGACATATGTCAAAAACACTTTCGGAAAAAACAAAAGCTATCGTCTTAAAAAACAAAGTCCTAAACTGAACAAATTTACTTGGCGAATTTACAGCAATATAGTGTGGCGACATTTGGAAAAAACATACAGAATTGACTTTTATATTGATAAATTTTTCCATCATCGGGTGTATTGTTCATGATTGTTCCAAGCTTTATGGTGCTCGCTGCTGCATACGTACCGTCTATTCATCCTACAATATTTTCAGTTCAACCTTTTACGTTTGAAGAAGCAGTTGTAAAAACTGAAAAGTTTAAGCAGAGCGGACATAATTTTGGCACAAGTTTGGGACAAATTAACGTCAAAAATTTGGAGTGGTTCTGTATGTCTCGCTTTATTGGTTGCGTCAATTTGTTTGATTTCTGTAAAAATCTCAAAGCTGTACGAATTGTTCTGACGCACTGCTATGAACGTGCAATGTCGGAGTACAACAACTCTGAACAAACTCCGTTGCAAGCTGCACTGAACTTTTATAACAGGGGAAGCTTTAAGAGCAGTTTGAGCAACGCTTATGTGCAGAAAATTGCCTCACATGTTGCAGAAAAAGCGCCTGCACTTCTTAGTGAAAAACTGCAACAATCTGTACAGTTTAGTACAAAAGAATCAGAACAAACAATGAAGACAGAGGCTCTTCCTTCCTCTTCCGAAGAATTGGAGGATGCCTTTACGCATGAGACAAGCAGTGTTCGTGATGCTTTCACAACAGAAAATTCCTCTTTAACGACAAAGGATTCTTCGTCCTTCGAAAGATAACAAGAGTAATGGCTACTGCATTTACGGATTAGAATTATAATTTTGATAGGATACAATGATGAGAGATAGATAAAGAAATATTAAAGCTCTAATTATTAAGATTAGACAAAATCTTTTCTAATTGAGGGCTGAAATAATGAAAATGATAGAACAAAGCAGCATTGATATAGCATTTAATCAAAAAGCGGCACGTGAAATTACAATCGTGATGGGCTCAGAGAAGAAATGGTATTTTACGTTCATTGCAGATGATCCGGTAACCGGTAAACCAAATGAATATGCACTTCTTACACAGAGAGGAAAATTAAGAACTTGGGCCAATCCTAAATGTCTCTTTAAATTTCTTCATGAAAGAGGTGTTACTTATGGGAAATTTAATTTGAATCAGGACAAACAAAATGAAACGATCAAATATGATTAAAATAGCGGTTCATAATAGGACTACTGCAACTGTAGTGGCTATTATTGTGTTTCTCATAACTCATCCTACATATACTTACGCACAGGATTTGGGGAAAGTAAAAACTGCTTTAGAGACATTCCAGAATCAATTGAAGACGATTATTCCTGTTGCTGCTGCTCTTATACTTTTATGCTTAGCAATTGGTTATGCAGGACGCTATATAGAAAAAGATACATTCATACGGTGGGCAATCGGTGTTGTCATCGCTGGTTCAGCAGCTCAAATCGCTAATATGTTGTTTACATCTGGATAATGAAAGTGAATCATAAAACTATATAGCAAAAAATGTTATTCTTATCCAAAAAAAAGAGAACTGAGTGTTGCCAATCTGACAAGTATCAATGCAAGCATTTCTCACAGTGCAGCACAGGAGTCATTTGCACCAATATACAATTTAAATCAGGATAAATCATTATGAAACGGTTAAATAATCTACAATCAAAAAGTAACGACAAAAGCATCGCAATTGCTGTAGCTACGATCGTGTTCTTTATGGTTCATTCTGCGTATGCGCAAGTGGGCGGTTTGACGAATGCTCAAAAGGTCTTAGACAGCTTCAAAAAACAATTGGATATGATTATTCCTATTGCTGCTGCTCTTATACTTTTATGCTTAGCAATTGGTTATGCAGGACGCTATATCGAAAAAGATACATTCATACGGTGGGCAATCGGCGTTGTCATCGCTGGTTCAGCAACTCAAATCGCCACAATGCTTTTTAAAGCTACATAGAAAGCTTTTCATGGCAATTCAATCTCAATTAGGATAAATTTATGAAACGACCAAATATTAAAATAGTAGTTTATAATAAAACTATCGCAGCTATGATTGTATTTATTATGTCTTACCCTGTATATGCCCAAGCACAAAATTTAACGACAGCAAAAAATGCTTTAAACAAATTCCAGAGTGAATTGAAGGCGATTATTCCTGTTGCTGCTGCCCTTATACTTTTATGCTTAGCAATTGGTTATGCAGGACGCTATATCGAAAAAGATACATTCATACGGTGGGCAATCGGCGTTGTCATCGCTGGTTCAGCAACTCAAATCGCTAATATGTTGTTCTTAAATTAATAATGGAACTACAATCTTTTTATTAAAAAATGAGCACCGTATCCATCAGTCGTAGATAGAATAATGGTAATCTCTCTCACTGATACCAAAAAAGAATGTCAGTTATGAGTAATTGTAATAAGAGTAAGAAACATGAAACAATTAGACAATCTACAATCAAAAAGTAACGACAAAAGCATCGCAATTGCTGCAGCTATAACCGTGTTCTTTATGGCTTATCCCGCGTATGCTCAAGTACAAACTCTAGATAACGCTAAAACTGTTCTAGAAAAGCTGAAGACTGAACTTACTACGAAAATTATACCTATCGCTGCTGCTCTTATACTTTTATGCTTAGCAATTGGTTATGCAGGACGCTACATCGAAAAAGATACATTCATACGGTGGGCAATCGGTGTTATCATCGCTGGTTCAGCAACCCAAATCGCCGCTATGTTGCTCTCATAATTAATAATAGAACTAGAATGATACAAAATGTTCTTTTTATTAAAAAATGAGCACCGTATCCATCAGTCGTAGATAGAATAATGGTAATCTCACTGATACTAAAAGGGAGGTGTTATTTATGATAACTTCAACCATGATGAAAATGAAAAACATGAAAGAGTTAAATACTTTTCAAGCAAAAACTGAAAATAAAAATAACAAGATCAGTACTATTTTTGCAACTCTGATCATATTTTTAGCGGCCCGATCTGCATGTGCTCAAACAGCAAGCAAAAACATAGATGTTTTCATGGGTGTACAGTACGGATTAACTCTGATTATTCCCATTGCTGCTGTCATCATTCTTTTATTTCTCTTGCTTATTTATGTTTTTCGCATCATTTCAAGGGTTACATTCGTAAGATGGACGTTTAGTGTTATTATTGCTGGAGCAGCATTTTATATTAGCAGTATATTGTTTCACATCACCTAATCGATCGGAGCTGCTCATGAAATCACAAAAGCCCGAAGCATTCCCCTTATTCAAGGGAGCAACTCGTGTTCCAACAATTTGGGGTGTACCAATGATGCCGCTTATAGTTATGGTTATGGGCGTAGCCGTTATATCCATGACAATAAACATCTTTTTATGGCTTATTGCACCGCCATTGTGGTTCGTTATGGCACAAATTACCAAAAATGATGACAAAGCATTCCATATCTGGTGGTTGTGGATCGACACCAAATTTCGCAACCGTAACAAGAGCTTTTGGGGCGCATCAAGTTACAGTCCCTCTAATTACCAGAAAAGGAGATAAGCATGACGGCTGTTGAAAGCATGAAACGGCTTGCGTCAGAAACACCAGTAAGTTTATTTATACCCTATTCACATCATGTTACAGATACGATTATCTCTACCAAAAATGCGGAGTATTTGTCGGTCTGGAAAATTGACGGACGCTCACATCAAAGCGCTTCAGAAGAGGATATTTTTCGGTGGACTAAAGAGCTAAACAATACCCTGCGTGGTATTGCATCGGCTAATTTATCACTGTGGGCGCATATCGTACGTCGACGTGTTTATGAATATCCTGATTCAACATTTGATAAAATGTTCTGCTATCAGCTTGATGAAAAGTACCGACAAAGTTTTGTTGGTTATAATCTAATGGTCAATGATCTATATTTGACCATTGTGTTCCAACCAGTCACTGATAAGGTTATGTCGTTTTTTTCCCAGCATGAACGTGAAACGCTTGATCAAAAAAAGATGCGGCAAGAATCATGTATTAAAGCTCTCAATGATATCAACCGTACCTTAAGTCAATCGTTTAAATCTTATGGTGCGGAACTTCTTGGTGCATATGAAAAAAATGGCCACGCTTATTCTTCTGCCCTTGAATTTCTTGCAATGCTTGTCAATGGTGAATACCAGCCTATGCCAATCTGCCATGACCGTTTTGCTGACTATATGTCTATCAATCGGCCTTTCTTCTCAAAATGGGGAGCACTGGGTGAACTGCGCACAACCACTGGAATGCGCCGATTTGGAATGATGGAAATTAAGGAATATGACACGACAACCAAACCGGGCCAATTAAATGTTTTACTGGAAAGTGATTTCGAATTTGTGTTAACACAGAGCTTTTCTGTACTCTCGCGCCATGCAGCCAAGGATTATTTGCAGCGGCATCAACGAAATCTTATCGACGCTCGCGATGTAGCAACAAGTCAAATTGAGCAAATTGACGAAGCACTTAATCAACTTGTAAGTGGGCATTTTGTTATGGGTGAGCACCATTGCACATTGACCATCTATGGCGATACAATTCAACAAGTTCGTGACTATATGGCAAAAGCGAATGCGGATATGCTAGACGTTGCCGTGTTACCAAAACCTGTAGATTTGGCCATAGAAGCTGGCTATTGGGCACAACTTCCCGGAAATTGGAAATGGCGACCACGTCCCGCACCGATTACGTCACTGAACTTTTTATCATTCTCATCTTTTCATAACTTTATGTCAGGCAAACCAACCGGGAATCCATGGGGGCCGGCAGTTACAATTCTTAAAACAATAAGTAAAACACCGCTTTATTTCAATTTTCATGCCTCTAAACTCGAAGAAGATGCGACAAACAAGCGGTTACTTGGTAATACTGCAATCATTGGACAGTCTGGTTCTGGTAAAACCGTCCTTCTTGGATTTTTGTTAGCGCAAGCGCAAAAATTCAAACCGACAACTGTCGTTTTTGATAAAGATCGTGGCATGGAAATTGCCATTCGTGCTATGGGAGGACGGTATCTAACATTCAAACCTGGTAGGCCAAGTAGTTTTAATCCGTTCCAACTTCCACCGACACAAGACAACTTAACTTTTCTTAAACAATTTGTTAAAAAATTGGCAGAAGCTGGTGGCGAAATTACTCATCGCGACGAAGAGGAAATTAATCAAGCTGTCATATCTATTATGAGCAGCAACATTGACCGATCGCTCCGTCGTTTGTCTTTTCTGCTGCAATTCTTACCCAATCCGCGTTCAAGTCATTATAATGCACACCCATCTGTTCACGCTCGCTTGGCAAAATGGTGCCAAAATGGTGATTATGGATGGCTCTTTGATAATCCTCAGGATGCACTTGATCTCTCAACGCATCAAATTTACGGCTTTGATATTACAGAATTCTTAGATAATCCAGAGACTCGTACTCCAGTGATAATGTACTTGTTCTATCGTACAGAAGGGATGATCAGTGGGCAACGGTTTATGTATATCTTTGACGAGTTTTGGAAATCTTTACAGGATCCGTACTTTGAAGATTTAGCAAAGAACAAGCAAAAAACTATTCGTAAACAAAATGGTATTTTTGTTTTTGCTACGCAAGAGCCTAGTGACGCACTGGAAAGCAATATTGCTAAGACGCTCATTCAACAATGCGCAACTTACATTTTTCTAGCCAATCCTAAAGCGAATTATGAAGATTATACTGAAGGCTTCAAACTAACAGATGCTGAATTTGAACTGGTCAAAGGACTTGGTGAATTTAGTCGTCAGTTCCTCATCAAGCAAGGTGATCAGTCTGCGCTTGCAGAGCTTAACCTCGGCAAATTCAATGTCACAACTGATGGAAAAACTATCGAACGTGACTTTAGTGACGAACTCTTAGTATTATCCGGTACGCCAGATAATGCAGAGTTGGTCGAAACCCTTATCGCTGAAGTCGGGGACGATCCAGCGGTATGGTTGCCAGTTTTTTTACAACATATAAAAACTGAGAGGAGAGTAGTATGAAGATAAATATGAAGATAAAAAAGATAATAATTCCATTAGCAATAGCCGTAGTTTTAGGGATCCCAAACTCAGCAATGGCTTGGTGGGGAGCTGATGCAGTGGATTTAAGCCGAACAGTACCAAATTTATTTGGTTCGTGGTCCCCCCCCCAACAGACAGGTAAACCTTCAGACAATGCCTTACTGCTAGCTTTAATAAAACAACATCTCGAGGTAAATAGACAGCAACTGGAACAAGCTAAAAAAATGCAACAGTCCATAATGGGAAATAAAGCGTCCAGTACTTCACAAGAAAAATATACCAACTCTTTTTTCAAAGATCCACAATCGGTCTATGATAGTAAGAGAAAACATGAAGATATATCTGCATCATTTGAGAAGATTCGGAGAGAAGAGGAAGAAGTTTCTACCTCTCTTGCTGGAGCGCGTGAATCTATAGAGAAACGTAGCGAGTATGCAGCGTTGGTTGATAAAGCTATAAGCTTGCAAGCTTTTCAGCAAACAGAGAATCGCTCTAAAAAAATTTTAGAGTTGTTAAACAAAATCGACAAAACAAGAGATCTGAAAAGCATTGCTGACTTGCAGGCTCAGATCAAGGGCAAACTAGCCATGATCCAAAATGAAGCAACAAAATTGCAAATGGTTGCATATTTACGTAATACAGAACAGGAGCTTATAAGCCAACAAAAACAAAAACGCAATCTAAAGATTCTTAACAGTAAAAGCAAAGAAATGCCAACTATACGCTTTATCCGATGAAGTTTTTTATAAGAATTTCTCCTATGTCACTGGTTTTTTCTGCTCTCAGAAGTAGAAACCAGTGTCTATAATTTCAGTGTTGTCCCAACAATTCAAAGGGACACACTGGCAATTTATTCCACCGCAAAACGATTTTGATGAAAAAATGCGCGGAGCAAATTGCATAAATGCAAATGAAATGCGCAATATGCATCACTGTCTGCATCACTGTCCTAAATGATGGAAAGATGAAAATTCATTAAAGAGGAATGCCATGGCTTTCACAATGTTTACGCAACTGTTCACTAAAATTGATCAGGCAATAACAACGTATGTCACGGGTATTTCATCAAAGGCCATTGCTACAATGACCCCCTTCGTATCCATCAGTCTTACCATCGCCTTCATCGTCTATGGATGGCTCATTATGCGTGGGGCAATAGATATGCCAGTCTCTGGATTCTTGAGCCGTTGCCTGCGAATCAGCATTATTACTTCAATTGCATTAACTACAGGGCTATATCAGAAAGATCTGGCAGATTTGATAATAAAAATGCCTAATGAGCTGGTAAGCACGCTGATGAGCAATCCACTAACAGATAATCAATTCACTAACTTGATTGACAAAGTGGCTGAAAAAGGTTTCGACCGTGCAAGCGAAGCTTTCGAGGAATCCGCTTTCTTGAATGCCGATGGGTTGCTTTTCGGTCTCTTCGGCATCCTCATCTTGCTTGCAACAAGCTTCCTCGTAGCAATCGGTGGTGCATTTATTCTGTTAGCAAAAATCGCACTTATACTTCTCGCCGGACTCGGACCTTTCTTCATCATTGCATTACTCTGGCAACCAACCTATCGCTTTTTCGAGCAATGGATAGGCCAAGTCTTGAGCTACATAATTCTCATTGTGCTTCTCGCCACTATATTTAGTCTAATGATGAATATCTTTGCAAATTACATGGAAGATCTGAAATTTGATGGACAGCAAAATATCGGTTACACACTTGGTGGTGCGCTCATCTTGTCCATTACCTCCATTATGCTATTGCTCAAACTATCCAGCATTGCGAGTGCTTTGGCAAAAGGCATTACCTTTGGACATCTCTGGAAACACGGTGCAGGGGTAGGCAATGCTTCTCAAAAAAGTCGCACAGCCAAATGAGAAAAATGTCTAGGAGCGCAAGAGATAACTCTCCGCGCTACTACTGAAGATTTTCGTAAATAAAATTAGATCGAAAAGCGGTCAACATTATTTCTAATCAAAATTGAAATAATGATAAAAAAGTGTTAAACAGAATTCAACAGTCGAATAAAGAGGAATGTTAAAATGAGATCAATCATTTTTACAATTTTGATTGCGAGTCTTTTATCGGCTTGCGCATTGGCTCCAAAGCCAAAACAACCCAATAACTGGAATCGAATGCCTGTTAATAAAGTGGTCCCTGCCGAAATTCAGCGAGGAGTGATATGAAAAAAAAAGAAGTGAAACCAGTAAAAGCCGAACGACTGAACAGTTATTATGAAGAAAGCCGAGGTTTAGAACGTGAACTCATCGGCGAGTTTATAAAATAAGCAATAAGGCAGTAATGTAATTAGTAATTCTTTTGCAATATGTGAAAACTAAAAGGAATGAAATATGAAAAAGCTGATTATTATAGCATTAGTAAGTGTAGTTCTTGGCATGCCAAACTCAACACTAGCACACTCGGATCGAAGTCATGTTAACCCTAGAGTAAGTATGCATCAGTTACAACAAACGATAGCTCAGGAAAAAGAGAGACAAAGAAAGGAACTAGCGGAAAGATCTGGTGATTATGCTTTGCTAGAAGCAATAAAGAAACAGCTAGAGATCAACAAACAGCAACTCGAGGAAGCAAAAAAACTGTATGGGTCTATAACAAGCAATCAAAAAACCACCAGCATATACCAAGATAGTGATAGTTTTTTTCTTAAAAACCCACAATTCATCTACAAACGCGATAAAGAATCAGAGATAAACCAGGTTGCAACCTTCATCAAAAATATTAGAGATAAAGAAAATTATCCTCACAATATCTCTACTCGTGAAGCACGCGACTCTATCAATGAACGTATCAAATATGCAGCGTTGGTCGATAAAGCTGTAAGTTTGCGAGTTTTTGAAGAAACAAAAAATCGTTTTAGCCAAATCGAAAAAATGTTAAAAGATATCGACACAATGAACGATCTGAAAAGCATTGCTGACTTGCAGGCTCAGATCAAGGGCAAATTAGCCATGATCCAAAATGAAGCAACAAAATTGCAAATGGTTGCGCATTTGCGTAACGCTGAACAGGAACTCATCAGCCAGCTAAAACGTAAACGCAGTGCCACAATTTTTAAAAGTAAAAACACACAAATGCCAAATATACAGTATGCAAAAGCCACCCAGTGAAGTTTTTTATAAGAATTTCTCCTATGTCACCGGTTTTTTCTGCTCTCAGAAGTAGAAACCAGTGTCTATAATTTCAGTGTTGTCTCAACAATTCAAAGGGACACACTGGTGATTTATTCCACCGCAAAACGATTTTGATGAAAAAATGCGCGGAGCAAATTGCATAAATGCAAATGAAATGCGCAATATGCATCACTGTCCTAAATGATGGGAAGATGAAAATTCATTAAAGAGGAATGCCATGGCTTTCACAATGTTTACGCAACTGTTCACTGAAATTGATCAGGCAATAACAACATATGTCACGGGTATTTCATCAAAGGCCATTGCTACAATGACCCCCTTCGTATCCATCAGTCTTACCATCGCCTTCATCGTCTATGGATGGCTCATTATGCGTGGGGCAATAGATATGCCAGTCTCTGGATTCTTGAGCCGTTGCCTGCGAATCAGCATTATTACTTCAATTGCATTAACTACAGGGCTATATCAGAAAGATCTGGCAGATTTGATAATAAAAATGCCTAATGAGCTGGTAAGCACGCTGATAAGCAATCCACTAACAGATAATCAATTCACTAACTTGATTGACAAAGTGGCTGAAAAAGGTTTCGACCGTGCAAGCGAAGCTTTCGAGGAATCCGCTTTCTTGAATGCCGATGGGTTGCTTTTCGGTCTCTTCGGCATCCTCATCTTGCTTGCAACAAGCTTCCTCGTAGCAATCGGTGGTGCATTTATTCTGTTAGCAAAAATCGCACTTATACTTCTCGCCGGACTCGGACCTTTCTTCATCATTGCATTACTCTGGCAACCAACCTATCGCTTTTTCGAGCAATGGATAGGCCAAGTCTTGAGCTACATAATTCTCATTGTGCTTCTCGCCACTATATTTAGTCTAATGATGAATATCTTTGCAAATTACATGGAAGATCTGAAATTTGATGGACAGCAAAATATCGGTTACACACTTGGTGGTGCGCTCATCTTGTCCATTACCTCCATTATGCTATTGCTCAAACTATCCAGCATTGCGAGTGCTTTGGCAAAAGGCATTACCTTTGGACATCTCTGGAAACACGGTGCAGGGGTAGGCAATGCTTCTCAAAAAAGTCGCACAGCCAAATGAGAAAAATGTCTAGGAGCGCAAGAGATAACTCTCCGCGCTACTACTGAAGATTTTCGTAAATAAAATTAGATCGAAAAGCGGTCAACATTATTTCTAATCAAAATTGAAATAATGATAAAAAAGTGTTAAACAGAATTCAACAGTCGAATAAAGAGGAATGTTAAAATGAGATCAATCATTTTTACAATTTTGATTGCGAGTCTTTTATCGGCTTGCGCATTGGCTCCAAAGCCAAAACAACCCAATAACTGGAATCGAATGCCTGTTAATAAAGTGGTCCCTGCCGAAATTCAGCGAGGAGTGATATGAAAAAAAAAGAAGTGAAACCAGTAAAAGCCGAACGACTGAACAGTTATTATGAAGAAAGCCGAGGTTTAGAACGTGAACTCATCGGCGAGTTTATAAGATCACGCAAAATAGCGTGGCGTGTGGCGTGCGTTGTTGGCATTTTTGGGTTGTTTGGCATGATGTGTGGGGTAGTTGGCTTTTCTCAACCAGCTCCCACTCCCTTGGTGCTGCGCGTTGATAACACAACTGGCGCGGTCGATATTATTTCTATGATGCGTGAACATGAAACCAGCTATGGCGAAGTTGTGGACAGGTACTGGCTCAATCAATATGTGCTTAACCGTGAAAGTTATGATTACGACACCATTCAGCTGAACTATGATACTGCAGCACTTTTAAGCGCTCCAACTGTTCAACAGGAGTTTTACAAAATCTATGAGGGTGAAAATGCCCGTGATCAAGTGCTTTCCAACAAAGCGCGCATTACAGTTAAAGTACGCTCGATTCAGCCAAATGGGCGAGGTCAAGCGACTGTGCGTTTTACAACACAACAACATGACAGTAAAGGCACAGTTGGGCCAAAGCAACATCAAATCGCAACAATTGGCTACACCTATGTTGGTGCGCCAATGAAATCATCTGATCGATTGCTTAATCCTCTTGGTTTTCAAATTACAAGTTACCGCGCTGACCCGGAAATACTTTTGAATGATTAAGGAATTGATTATGATGAAAAAACTTGTGTTTATCGCACTCCTGTCTTCGTTTTCCTCTTTTTATACGATATCCGTGCAAGCGCTTAAAACCCCATCCAGTTCCCAATATGACCATCGCATTCGCTATGTAACATATAATGTTGCTGATGTGGTTCAGATTGAAACTGTTCTCGGTGTAGCAACACATATCATTCTTGAAGAAGGCGAGCAGTATATCACCCACGCCTTTGGCGATTCTGAAGCTTATGCTTTTGCACATAAAGGGCGGCACATTTTTATTAAACCCAAAGCAGAACTCGCCAATACGAATCTTATCGTTGTTACCGACAAGCGTAGTTATAAATTCCGGCTACAGTTTCGAAATGATCGTGCTGGAGCTACCTATGAATTAGCTTTCCATTATCCCGATGCAAATAATAAAAAGTTAGAGGAAAACAACCAACGCCTTGCCATTGAACGTGGTTTTCATCAAGCCGTGAACGGTTATAACCTTAGTTACACCATGAGCGGCAACCAAGATATTGCTCCTATAAATGCTTGGGACAATGGACGTATTACCTATTTCAAGTTTCCCGCCAACATGGATATGCCATCAATTTACATTGTAGATGCCGAAGGCAATGAAAGCTTGATACCGCGTACTGTTGTAGGAAGTTCCAATGATATTATCGCTGTTCATAAAGTCAATCCTAAGTGGCTCATACGACTTGGCAAACGCGCTTTAGCTGTTTTCAATGAAGCCTATGACCCCAATGGTATACCAAACACAACTGGAACGGTATCCTCGGTGGTTCATCGCATCAATAAAGGAGGTAAATGATGTTCGACAATAAGAAAGGAGATGAGATCAATACAGGTGCAGAACAAAACTACACTGAGCATAAACATATTGAAGGTGCGTATGGTAGCTCCGAATTAGACTCGGAACGCCGTCCAATAGTTCCCGGTGCACGGACATTGTTAATAGTAGGGCTTATTGTCATAGTAGCGTTGCCGATTGCTCTGTCTTGGAAGGCTTTAAAAATGCGCAATGCCATAGACGTTGAAGAAGAAAAGCCTCAACAGACAGTAGAGCAAATTATACCTCGCTACACCCCTCGAATCACAGAGGAACCGAAAATTTTAGAAGAACCAGAAACACCAGTACAGGCAGAAGAACTAACGCAGTCTATTCCACCAGCCTTAGCACAACTTCTTCAAACAATGCCACAAAATTTGATTCAGGATGCTGAAGAATTGGCACGCAAACGTATGTTAAGTTCTGGTCTTAACAATGGTAGCAGTAGCGAAAGCTCTACAGAAAATTCAAAAAAGAATACACTTGACAATGGAAATAGTGGTGTATTATTCGATAAGCTCCAGCCTGTACGATTAGGTCAATCACACGCAGCCCAACTGCGTAACCGTGATCTCTTGATTACGCAGGGAACGCAAATAGATTGTACGCTGGAAACAAAAATCGTCACATCACAACCGGGAATGACAACATGTCATTTAACACGCGATATCTATTCTACGAGCGGTCGTGTTGTTTTGCTCGATCGTGGTTCCAAAGTCGTCGGTTTCTACCAAAGTGGCATACAACAAGGACAAACGCGCGTTTTCGTGCAATGGTCGCGTATTGAAACGCCGTCTGGTGTTATTGTCAATCTTGACTCACCTGGTACTGGCCCTCTTGGGGAATCTGGGATCGATGGTTGGATTGATACACATTTCTGGCAAAGATTTGGCGGTGCAATCATGATGAGTATAATCGGTGATTTGGGAGGATGGGTGAAAAATAAAATTGGTCAAGGAGATAAAGAAAGCAAGGAAAAATCACTATCTCAAAATACACAGAGTCCTGAATCAGTGGTTAACGAAGTTCTTCACAATTCAATCAACATTCCACCAACACTTTACAAAAACCAAGGCGAGCGGGTGAGTATTTTTGTTGCTCGCGATCTGGATTTCAGCGATGTCTACAGCCTCATTACACGCTAACCCAGTACAGAAAGATCAAGCAGTTGCACAACTTCTACAGCCGCTTGATTCTTTCTTAAAAGATCCGAAAATTACTGAATTATCGATCTGCCGTCCCTGTGAAGTGTGGACAAAAAGCTTCGAGGGCTGGAAGGTACATAGCGTACCAAAATTGACAAGCTCTTTTTTGCAAACGCTTATCACTGCCATTATCGTTTACAACGGTATGGTTCCCAAAAGCATTAATTATGTGCTGTTGCCTGGAGGGCAGCGCGGTACAATTGTGCAAACACCAGCTGTCATCGACGGCACACTCTCCTTTATGATTCGTAAACACTCCCTGATGGTGAAGACGCTAGAAGAACTTAATGAAGAAGGTGTACTCAATGACTTTACCGACGTGAGTTTCAATAAGCCTTCAGAAAAAGAAGCGAATGATTTCCTATTAAAACAGGATTTTACACGATTGGAGCCATTTGAAGTTCAACTTCTGCAACTCAAACGTGACAGAAAAATTCTTGAATTTTTGGAAAAATGCGTATTTCATAAACGCAATATCATTATTGCAGGCAAAACAGGATCAGGTAAAACAACATTTGCTCGTTCCTTAATCGAAAAGGTGCCTACAGAAGAGCGTATTATTACGATTGAGGATGTTCATGAGCTTTTTTTACCCAATCATCCCAATCATGTGCATATGCTTTATGGTGACGATGTGGATCGTGTTTCAGCTGATGAGTGTTTAGATGCATGTATGCGTCAATCGCCTGACCGTATTTTTCTCGCTGAACTGCGTGGTAATGAGGCATGGGAATACCTCAACTCATTAAATACTGGCCATCCCGGATCAATTACCACAACACATGCCAACAATGCTTTGCAAACGTTCGAACGGTGTGCCACATTGGTCAAAAGATCAGAAATTGGCCGCCAACTCGATCTAGAAATGATAAAGATGGTGCTCTACACCACAATTGATGTAGTGCTATTCTTTAAGGATCGAAAGCTTTCTGAAGTTTTTTACGACCCAGTTTTTTCTAAATCGAAGATAGCTTAAATAAGGATCTTCTCTTAGCAGTACCGAAATTTCAACAAAAAGCCGTAATAAATTATTACGGCTTTCTTATTTAACCTTTTGAAATAAAATTCTTCCGCCTCCCTGGTGAAGCTTTCGCACGCTTGCAACAAAAAAATGAAAGAGTAATAGGAACAATACCACATGAAACAAAATCATGTACAAAACTCTCATCGCTTTCAGTAACTTTTTTATTTATTTTTTTGGAAGTATGCCTCTTATAACGAGGATGAAAAATCACGATAGAACAAACATTTCCAACAGAAGAAATGACTTTCGCCCTATACATTAATGAAAATTCTATGAGATATGAAACATTCAAAAACCACAAATAATCATTGCCCTTAGAAATAATAGTTAATTTTTCAGAAATTCCATGCTCTATTTGCAAGCCATTTTGTTATAATTCTTGATCAGACAGCTCATTCAGCTTACTGAAACGGATAGTTTTATACATTATGCGTTTAATTTGGCAGAAAAAGATCATATTCCAATCCACTCATTGAAGGCATAGCAGCGTAATACTTTTAGCCACCTTGTTGATTACCTTACTAAGTGGGTAATGAGCAGTGAACTTCTGTGCCATATAAACCCACTTGTCGTCACAAAAGCGGCATCCGAGAATATCTTGGATCAATTTTGCGACTCCATCATACGTCCACCCTTTCTATAGTTCTTTTCCAACATAACTTTGCATAGTAGCAAATCATTTCTCAACCATCGGAGTTATTTTTCACATAAGTTCTTGCTCGAAAAATTATACACAACCTATACTATACTGACGAAAACTATGAGCAAATGAACACAACAAAATGCCGCAAAAGCTCTTCTTTATCTTGAACAATAAAGAGAAAACATTGATTGATCTATGTTTCCGATAGTCATTATAAACTCTCTCTTTCAAGTTGGAATTGGAAAATGCGTGATAAAAATATTTTTCATTGCTCAAACAAATCCTGTGCGCTTATAGCCAAGCTAAGCAAGCTGAGAGGATCAAAAATATAACGAAAGCTCCATCTTAAACCGTAGTAAAAATTTCTTTTTTTCGCAGCTAAGAAGAAAAAAATGGGTGTCCGTGAAATTCTATCAGAATAAAGCATCATTTTTATGATGAGTGAATGTACCTAAATTCAGCGCATCGAACGCTCTAAATTAAAGGACGATTGAAGAATAGAATAAGCATCTCATAAAAGAAGAAACTTGTTTACCGAATCGCCAGACTCACATCTGAAGTATACTAGTTTCTTGAAGAAGTATTCAATAAAGTTACGTTCTTTGTAAAGCTTCTCATCATTATGCAGTCTTTCCCTGTTTGAGCAAGAAGAAAAGAAAGGAAAGCAGTTTTGTTGTTTCCTCACTTGTTCTCTGAATCTATCTCGATTATAACTTTCATCAACAAAACTTGTGTATTTTCAAATCATTCAGGAAGCTACGCTGTCTGAATCATATTTTTCCAATTCTCTAGAGTGAGATAAAACGTAAAGTTCTTGATCCAAAGAATCCACCATAGCATAACTGTTCGGAGAGAAAATTTTGGCTTGCTCCTTGCCAATACTTCCCTCTCATACCAACCTTCTCTATAACCTGTAGAGCTCGGACACGGAGTCCATCGATCCTCACAGATTCACCATCATAATCCACAGTTCATAATCCTTGACAAACTTTTCCCCAAAACGAATGTCAGCCCGCTTTTTAACACCAGGATTCATAATTGAGGAGTGCTTTGTCACTTGCCTGAGAAAAAAGAATTTCTCCTTTTTGCCCCCCGTTTTTAAAATAGAATGAACACCTTTAACAAAACGGCAGGGAAGGTTTTCAGCCCTTTTACGTGCATCCCAGAAACTTATTCTCAATAAATGCCTAAATTCTTTCCAATCTTGGCTCCTTTATGGAATGCTTCTGTCTGGAAATGTCCTTGTTCTTTACAAATGAAATGTTGCAAACAATTCCACCTTTACTCTCACATCTTACTTAAATACACAGAACCCCGAATGCTGTATCATTGCCACTTCTTATCCACATTTAAGATGCTTTTTTTCAAATCAACTCTCTCTTTTTTCTAAAAGGATTTTGCCTTTTTCAACCAGTGACAAGCACATTTCAATTTTCATAAAAATCAACAAGCTTTTATAGATTAAGATCCGTACATTCCCTCAAAAAGCACAAAAATATGGAGAAGTGGTTGCATCTTCTCACTTTAACCTCGTCGACTGATAAATTTTTTAAAGGCGGCGTTCAATCATGAGTTTTTTAATTTCAGCAATTGCCTTGGCTGGATTGAGCCCCTTTGGACAAGTTTGCGTACAATTCATAATCGTATGGCATCGATAAAGCCGGAAAGGATCTTCTAAGTTATCAAGACGTTCACCGCACATTTCATCACGTGAATCAGCAATCCAACGATAAGCCTGGAGCAAAACAGCCGGTCCTAAATAACGATCACCATTCCACCAATAGCTTGGACATGATGTCTGACAACATGCGCACAAAATACACTCATAAAGACCATCGATTTTTTGGCGGTCAGAGTAACTTTGCAACCACTCTTTAGCAGGCTCGGGAGAGACAGTTTGCAACCAAGGTTCAATCACACGATGCTGTGCATAAAAGCGCTTCAAATCAGGAACCAAATCTTTGACAACGGGCATAGAAGGCAAAGGATACACTTTAATGGGATGTTTCACATCATCCATCCCTTTGGTACAAGCCAGCGTATTGGTTCCATCAATATTCATTGCACATGAACCACAGATACCTTCACGGCATGATCTGCGCAATGTCAAAGTTGGATCAATATGATTCTTGATAAATAAAAGCCCATCAAGAATCATTGGACCGCAAGCCGAACGATCCACATAAAAGGTATCAAGACGGGGATTTTCCTCATCATCAGGAGACCAACGATAAACGTGAAATTCTGTCAGTTGTGTAGCACCTTCAGGCTTAGGCCAAACCTTTCCGGCTTTAACTTGAGAGTTTTTAGGAAGTTTAATTTGTACCATAATTCATCCTTCCCTTAGTAAACACGTTTTTTAGGCGCAATGCGCTTTAAATCGATCCCACCATCCGCTTCAGCTGTTAATGGATCCACATGGACGGGTCGATATGATAATGCGACCTTACCATCTTTTGACAAGTGGGAAAGCGTATGTTTACGCCAATTTTCGTCATCACGCTCTGGATAATCTTCACGTGCATGAGCTCCTCGACTTTCTAAACGCGCTTCTGCTGAATAAACAGTCATAATTGCATTAGCCATTAGATTCTCAAGCTCTAATGTTTCAACCAAATCAGAATTCCATATCAGTGAGCGATCTGTTACTTTGAGATCAGAAAGCTCACCCCAGATTTGACTTATCCGCTGACATCCTTGCTGCAAAGAATCTGCTGTACGGAAGACAGCGGCATCTTCTTGCATAGTGCGTTGCATTTTTTCACGCAATATTGCTGTTGGCGTCGCACCGTCAGCAAAACGTAAACGATCAAAACGTGCCATAATCTCATCAACAGCTTCTTCATTAAGAGGTGGAATTTCTGCATCGCGATCAATCACTTCCCCCGCTCGAATGGCAGCTGCACGGCCAAAGACGACAAGGTCAATTAATGAATTTGAACCCAAGCGGTTAGCACCATGAACAGAAGCACATCCAGCCTCACCCACTGCCATCAAACCTGGTTGAACACGATCAGGCGAATCAGCTGTTGGATTAAGAACTTCCCCATAGTAATTGGTGGGAATACCACCCATGTTATAATGAACCGTTGGAAGGATGGGGATAGGTTCTTTTGTTACATCAACACCTGCAAAGATTCTTGCTGATTCCGAAATCCCGGGTAAACGCTCATGTAATATCATAGGATCAATATGGTTGAGGACCAAATGAATATGGTCCTTCTTCGGCCCAACGCCGCGCCCTTCACGAATTTCGAGTGTTATACAACGCGACACCAAATCACGTGAAGCCAAGTCCTTAAAGGAAGGGGCATACCGTTCCATAAAACGCTCGCCCTCAGAATTGACCAAATAGCCTCCTTCACCACGCGCTCCTTCTGTAATTAAGCAACCAGAACCATAAATACCCGTGGGATGAAATTGAACAAATTCCATATCCTGAAGTGGCAATCCAGCACGTGCAATCATTCCACCACCATCCCCTGTACAAGTATGAGCCGATGTCGCCGAAAAATAAGCACGTCCATAACCACCGGTTGCGAGAACGACCATCTTGGCAGAAAAACGGTGCATTGTACCATCATCAAGATTCCACGCTACAACGCCCGTACACACATCATCGGTCATAATCAAATCAAGCGCAAAATATTCAATAAAAAACTGCGCATTATGCTTTAAGCTCTGCCCATAAAGCGTATGCAAGATCGCATGCCCCGTACGATCAGCCGCCGCACAAGTGCGTTGGACTGGTGGACCTTCACCAAACTCTGTCGTATGCCCCCCAAAAGGACGTTGATAAATTTTACCTTCTTGCGTACGCGAAAAAGGAACCCCATAATGTTCTAATTCATATACAGCAGCAGGTGCGTTACGCACCAAATATTCCATTGCATCGGTATCGCCTAACCAATCAGACCCTTTTACCGTATCGTATAAATGCCATTGCCAATTGTCGGGCCCCATATTTGAAAGTGACGCTGCAATTCCGCCTTGTGCTGCAACTGTGTGCGATCTTGTTGGGAAAACCTTTGTGATACATGCTGTCTTTAATCCTTGTTCAGCCATACCAAGCGTCGCACGCAAACCTGCACCGCCTGCACCAACGACAACAACATCAAATTTATGATCTACATAATGATAAGGAACATTACCTGCTCTAGCGCCCAGAGATAATTCTGTGCCCATATTGTTTAAACCCCTAATGCAATTTTTAAAAGAGCAAAAATGATTATACCGCCCAGAACAAAACAAAATGAAACATTTAATACCAAAAAGAGTATCCGCAGGCCTTCACGTCGAATATAATCTTCGATAACAACCTGCATTTCAAGTTTCATATGATAAAGAACTGAAAAAGTTAGCAATCCCATTAAAATAGTTACAACCGGATGTGAAAGCCGTGCATGCACAATGGTATAGTCCTTTCCAATAAGTGAGAGAATAAGAACAATAAAAAAGATACAAAGTGGCAGATTAAGCACACTTGTCAAACGTTCTAGCCAAAAATGCTCTGTCCCTTCACGCGCACTCCCAAGTCCACGCACTTTCCCAAGTTCTGTTCGAAAATCTTTTTTCATACCTCTTTTTGCCCCTAGCTAGACAATGCTGCATCCAATAATCCAAATCGTCAGAGTGACAATAAGAGAAATAAAAACTGTCGCCCAAGCGGTTAACACTGCCTTTTTTTTATCTAAAAGGCAAGGATTCATGTCCCAAACAATGTGGCGAATATCGCCAACCATGTGATGAACTCCAGCAAGCGTGTAAAAAAACAAAATACAAAGCCCAGGCAAAGAACTATAAATTTCATGAACTGTTCGAAACATCTCATCCCCACAAGCAATTGAAATTAACCAAATAGTGAAGAATATCATTCCAAAATAAAGCCCTAGGCCGGTGATACGATGCGCAATGGACATCGCCATAGTGATGGTCCAACGATAAATACTCACATGGGGAGAACGAGGGCGCTCTTTTATCATAGTTGTCTCTGTCATAAAATACCCTGACCTGGCTTTAACTATAATCGCATCATAAGCGAGGAAGACTCGCACAAAATGACCAAGTATATTATCGTTTCCATTTATTTAGCACCTAATGATGCCAATATTCACAGGTCGGTTATCTCAAATAACGGATTAAAGGTCACGCATAAAAAAAACCGATTATTCTACAGCTACAAGCCATGGAACTCACTTTATTTAATACAATTTTTTCTCCACGTCAAAGGTCTATCATTGTTTCTCAAATATAAACATGCATTTTTCCAAATGCATTTATCCCTGCTTCTCTGAATATCAACAATATGCTCCACGATGTCCTGAATTTCAGCTATCGTTAAGAGAAACAAGAGGTATAGACCTTTGATGCTTCAACGTTTTGATACACAGGAAAGCCAATGTTTTAGCTACAAATACGAATCACTGACCACACAAAAAAAGCGACATAAAAGTCGCTTTGTCATAAACTCTAGCAGATGCAGTAGTTATTCAGCAGCTTGCTCTGCAACATCCACTGTAACAGCGGTTGCTTGTACTCTCTCAGCAACCTTTTCATCTTTTTTCCGGTATACTCTCTTTTCAGCGATACGCGCAGCCTTACCTCTCAAACCACGCAGATAATAGAGTTTCGCCCGACGCACTTTACCACGGCGCACAAGTTCAACTCCCTCAATTAAGGGAGAATAAACTGGAAATACACGTTCAACACCTTCACCATAAGAAATCTTGCGCACTGTAAAGGTTTCATTCAGACCACCACCTGAACGTGCGATACAAACCCCTTCATAAGCTTGCACACGTGTCCGTGTACCTTCGGTCACACGCACCATGACACGGACGGTATCTCCTGCTTGAAATTTTGGCAGTTGGCGTTTTGCTTCAATTTTTGCGCATTGTTCAGCTTCGAGCTGCGCGATAATATTCATTGCTTTCATCCTTGATGTTTTTTATTGACCAGTCAGAGCGCCCAACTCTTGCCGAAAAAAGCCTTTTCACAAACAGAAAAATTCTTTAGGCTATGCCTTACACAGGAGCGAATACACTATCCCTTAAATTTTGGAACTACAGAAAATCCTTCACAGGAAAACTCTCTAAAAAGAGAGCCATACAAATACACCATCTTACAACATGAATCAAGTTTTCTGACGATTTTTATCATAAAGAGCATAAAGCTCAGGGCGACGTTGACGTGTTAACAATTCGGCTTGCTGTTGACGCCAATCAGCGATAGCTTTGTGATGACCTGATGTCAACACTGGCGGAATACAACGCCCTTCAAAAATAGAAGGGCGCGTATATTGAGGGTGTTCAAGCAAACCATTCTCAAAACTTTCACATTTTCCAGAAGCCTCATTGCCCATAACCCCTGGTAAAAGACGCACGATAGCATCCAAGAGAACCAACGCAGCCGTTTCACCTCCTGAAAGGATATAATCACCAATGGATACTTCTTCTAATTTCCGCGCTTCTATTATCCGTTCATCGACGCCTTCAAAACGTCCACAAACCAATGTCACTCCCGACTCACACGCCAAAGAACGCGCATAAGCTTGGTTAAAAGGCCGTCCACGCGGACTCATCAACAACCTTGTTGAATCATGTGGACAACTATCAAGTGCAGCCGCTAACACATCCGCCCGCATCACCATACCAGCCCCCCCACCAGCTGGTGTATCATCAACGCTATGGTGTTTATCCAAAGCAAAATTCCTAATCTGCACTGTCTCGAGCGACCATATTCCTCGTTCTAAAGCTTGCCCTGCTAAAGAATAACCCAAAAATCCAGGAAACATTTCGGGATAAAGTGTTAAAACGCGCGCTTGAAACTTCATTTTTTCATTCTTTCATCCTCATTTGAATCCAAGTCGTTTTCTACCTTATTTTTTTCCTTGTTGCTCAACAAACCAGCTGCCACTGGCTCGACAACAAGAAAACCAGAAGTAACGCAAATTTCTGGCACCGCTGCCTTGCTAAAGGGAATAAGCACGGTTGTTTTACGCGTATTCAAACGAATTTCAAGCAAATCACCAGCCCCGAAATTAAAAAAACCACTCACTTTGCCTAAGCTTTGACCGGCACAATCCTGAACACGAAGCCCAATTAAATCAACCTGATAAAATTCATCCTCAGCCAAATCATCAACCAATTGATCGCGCGTAACATAAAGGCGAATCCCCTTTAAAGCCTCAGCAGCACTGCGATCTTCAACCCCTTTAAAATGCACAATTGCATTATTTTTTTGCACGCGAAGCATTACAATTTCATAAGGCCGTCCCGTATCATCATAAAGGATACCATAAGTCTTTAAACGCTGTGGTTCAGCACTCCAGACCTTCACCAAAACATCCCCCTTTACACCATGAGGTAAATCAATAATGGCAAGATAAACTTTATTTTTAAGCTTTTTTCTACTATATTTCATACGAAAATACCGTCTTTTAAAAGCGAATCTCTCAGTCTCGTAACTTTCTATTAAATTTTGTTGCCATATTAAAAATCTTCCAGAAAGACCTTTCTTGGTAACAAAAACAAATTAATAAAAGGAGAAGTCTTATGGCAAATGTTATGCTTTTCTACAAAGATATTACCCCAATCAACAAAGTTTCCCATAAAAACCTAAAGTTTGCTCCTCCAAGCGATATGTCTTTCGCCAAGGATACTCACTGGGTTCCTTTAGCAAGTAGTGAATATTTTCAAGCTGCTCTAGACTATCCCATTTTGTTTATGTGCGCAGAAGATGAACAAAAGAAACGGCATTATACATCTGCTGCTCTTGTAGGTCTTTCTAACGACGAAAACGATTACATCGTCTCCGATAAAAGTTGGAAAAAAAATACGTATCTCCCAGCTTTTGTCCGTCGCTATCCTTTTGCGCTTGCACAATTTAAAAATGAAAAAGAACTTTCTGTTTGCTTTGATCAGCAATCAGGCATGTTCAATGAGGTTGCAGGTACAGAACTTTTTAATTCGGATGGATCTGTTTCTCCCTTCATGGAAGAGCGTATTCGTTTTCTTGAAAGCTTTAAAAGCGCTATGGAAAAAACCGCTCAGTTTATCGATGCCCTTGTAGAGATGGATCTTCTGAGTCAAAAATCAATCAATGTAAAAAATGACAAAGGTCTTTCAGCGCAATTGGAACATTTCTGGGTCGTTGATGAAGAAAAACTGAATAAATTATCCGCGCACCAACTTGCCAAGCTCCATAAAAATGGCTTTTTAGGATTGATTTTTGCCCATCTTATGTCAACGCACAATCTTTTAAAGATACTCTCTTTAAAAGGCGAAAAACATATGACCAATCATAAAGAACAAGCTTCAAAAAAGAATGATTACGCCAATAGCGAAAAACCTAAAAAGAAAGAGACCTTCAACTAGAAATGCCCCCAAAAGATGACAGTAGAAAAGGCAAAAATGTCTTTCTGATTCCAGCGGATCCTTCTGTTTTAGCCGCCAGGAAAAACTGGTTGGATAATCTTCTACGAACACGTCGCATGGCAACACACACAGCACAAGCCTATGAACGTGATACACGACAGTTTTTGTCTTTTCTTTGTCAACACCTTGGGCACAAACCAACCTTTCATGATCTGGCCAATTTGCGCGTTACTGACTTGCGTGCTTATCTGGCTTATCGCCGCACACTCAATATAAGCGCTCGTTCTTTAAGCCGGGCGATGGCGGGTTTACGTTCTTTTTTCAACTACTTATCCCGCGAAGGGATCGTCAGCATTCCTGCTTCTAAGCTTGTCAGAACACCCAAATACTCAAAATCATTACCCAAACCTTTGGCTATAAAATCAGCACTTCATGTCGTTAAACAAGAAAATCAACAGGAAAATGAATCATGGATCATTGCCCGTAATGCTGCTGTCTTAATACTCCTTTATGGCTGTGGAATGCGAATATCAGAAGCCCTAGCGCTCACGCCAGAACAATTTTCTGATCCTGAAAAAACAAGTTTATTCGTGACCGGAAAAGGTGGGAAAACACGCCTTGTCCCTCTCATTACAGTTGTTTACGAAACAATACAAAATTACCTCAAATGCTGCCCGTATCCTTTAGTGAAAAACCAACCAATGTTCCGCGGTGCTCGAGGTGGCCCCTTGCAGCCAGCCATTATTCAACGAACTGTTCGAAACTTACGTTCAAGCCTTGGTTTACCAGAAACTGCCACCCCCCATTCACTGCGCCACTCCTTTGCCACCCATCTTTTATCACGGGGAGGAGATTTGCGCACCATTCAAGAACTTCTCGGCCATGCCTCCCTTTCTACCACACAAATCTATACACATGTGGATACAGACCGTTTGTTAGAAATTTATCAAAAAGCGCACCCCCGTGCCTAAAAGACTTTTGAACGAAAAAACACGTTAAACAGATTCAATCTCAAGCGCCAAAGCATGAACACATGTTGCTAACTCTTTTTGTAAAACTTTATAAATCGCCCGATGTATCTCTACACGTGTCATACCTGAAAAAGAAGAAGATAGAATTTTCACCCGAAAATGCGTTTCCCCTTTCCCATAAAGGGCATGTTCCTGATGAGGATGTCCAACATGAAGGTGACTCTCATTAATCACTTCAAGCTTTTGCGGACAAAAGGCATCCTGGAGTTTCCTCCTGATCGTTATTTGAATCGCAGTAGACATTTTTTGTTCCTTCACAAAATGATCAATTCAATAAACTTTTTTGATTACCAAATGCGTGTGAACACAAATTTTTCAAAAGTCAATTCTTGTCAAACTGATCAATTTTTCATAAACCAAAGATATGGTAACAACATCCAAATTATTTGACTCAATTCGAATCAGCTCTAATAAAAAGAAGCAGCCTGAAGCACAACAGTGTCAATGGGAAGGCTGTAAGAAACCAGGAGCCCATAAAGCACCAGCAGGTCGAAATCGTGAAGGACAATATTTGTACTTTTGTATTGAGCATGTGCGCGCTTATAATAAAAACTTTAATTATTTTTCTGATCTTAGTGACAAAGATATCGAAAAGTTTCAAAAGGATGCTCTCACAGGACATCGCCCAACATGGCCTACAGACCTCAGCAATGGTGTGTCGAAAAAAACAGCTGTCAATTATGCAAAAATCCGCTCTGGAACAGCTGCCTACCAAAATCGTATGCGCAATCCATTCACTTTGTTTACCCAACGTCATTCAGTTAATACGCATTCACGAAAATTGAAACCTTTAGAAGCTAAAGCTTTTGATATATTGGGATTACAAGCAAACGCTTCAGCTGAAGATATCAAAATGAGATATAAAGAACTGGTCAAAAGACACCATCCTGATACCAATGGTGGCAACCGTTCTTCAGAAGAGCGCTTTCGCGATGTCCTTCATGCCTATAATCTCTTAAGAAAATCTGGCCTATGCTAGAAAAGCTTCAGCTTCATATGAAACCATTTTAGTTTGAACTTTTCTCGTTTTCGCAAGCTAATATAGAACATAGGTGATAAAGCGTTTTTTTAAAACCAAAGCCTCGCTTTATAGAGCATTGCATAAGTTCTTTAACTCTTGTATCGTTTTCCAACAAATGAAAATAAATAGCGTACTTCCTTCTGGAAAAACAATGACAAAAACAAATCCTACAGTTGAAAATGTGCCCGATATTACACTCTGTGCTCGTGATCTGTTTAATATTAATACGGATATGAAAGTCCCTGCTTTTAGCACAAAAAGCCCCCATGTTCCTGATTTAGATCCTCATTATCTTTTTGATCAACAAACGACTTTAGCGATTTTAGCAGGTTTTGCATTTAACCGCCGTGTTATGGTTTCCGGTTATCACGGCACAGGTAAATCGACGCATATTGAACAAGTCGCAGCGCGTCTTAACTGGCCTTGTATTCGAATTAATCTCGATAGTCATGTCAGCCGTATTGATCTCGTAGGAAAAGACGCCATTGTTTTAAAAGATGGACTCCAAATTACTGAATTTAAAGAAGGTATTTTGCCATGGGCTTATCAAAACAATGTTGCTCTTGTGTTTGATGAATATGATGCAGGACGCCCCGATGTTATGTTTGTCATCCAACGCGTCCTTGAAGCTTGTGGACGACTAAGCCTACTTGATCAAAGCCGTGTTATTGCGCCTCATCCAGCATTTCGTCTTTTTGCAACCGCCAACACCATTGGTCTTGGTGATACAACAGGGCTCTATCATGGTACACAACAAATCAATCAGGCTCAAATGGACCGCTGGTCCATTGTGACGATCTTAAATTATTTACCTCACGATAAAGAAGTTGATATCGTTTGTTCAAAGGTCAAAACTTTTCAAACAACTGAGGGAAAAAAAACAATTTCACAAATGGTGCATGTTGCTGATATGGTCCGGAAATCTTTTATTAATGGAGATCTTTCAACGGTCATGAGCCCACGCACTGTCATTACTTGGGCAGAGAATACGGCAATTTTTCAAAATATTGGATTTGCCTTCCGTTTAACTTTTCTTAACAAATGTGATGAACTAGAACGTGCCACTGTCGCAGAATTTTACCAACGTGCCTTTGGACAAGAGCTTCCTGAATCATTCATTTAGTGTGTCTTACCTTAAGGGATACGTCTATCATGGCCGCAGAAGCTGGCGAAAACAGCCAAAATCTGAAAAACGACTCTCCCAACAGTACCCTTGATGCTGAAGCTTTTAAAAAAGCCATTTCCAGCTGTATCCGGGCAATTGCTGGTACGCACGAGCTTGAAGTTTCTTTTAGTCACCACAGACCATCACTGAACGGAAATTATGCGCACTTACCGGAACTGTCACAACACGCAACAGATAAAGATGTAAGCATTACCCGTGGACTAGGCGATTCCATAGCCCTACGTAAAGCGTGGCATAATAACAGCATTCACACACGACTTGCTCCAGTAGAATCAAAAGCACGCGCTGTTTTTGATGCTCTCGAACAAACCCGTGTTGAAGCAATCGGCACTTTAGCTATGGAGGGGATTGCACAAAATCTTGATAGAATGCTCGCCGATAAATATCAAAAAACCCATTATCGAAAGATTAACACCCAAAGTGAAGCCCCCATTCAAGACGCGATTGCACTTTTATTGCGTGAAAAAATAACAAAACGCCCTCCTCCCAAAGAAGCTGGACCTTTATTGGAATTATGGCGCCATTCAATCGAACAAAAAGCCGCAGCACAACTAAACGAACTAGCGCATCATATTCACAACCAACATGCTTTTGCACAAATTGTTCGGCAAATGCTTTTTGCTCTAAAAATGGCAGCCCAACTAGAAGAAACTTCTGACAGCGTAGACAATAAAAAAGTAAGAAACGGGTGTAAATCTGAAAACAAAGCAGAAGAAGACAGTGAAAACGAAAAACAGGATCAAAGCGAAAAACAAACAACAACTGAACAAGAAAGCGATGCACAAGATAAAGGAAAAACGCAAGTAGCTCAATCAAACGAGGGTGATAAAGCCGAAGAAGAACAAGAAAGCGCTTGGCAAGAAAAACCGAGTAAACCCAAACGTTTTCTCGCTGTTTCGGACCAAATGGAAGGACTTGCTGACTATAAAATTTTCACCCGACAATTTGACGAAGTTTTGGAAGCAACTGATTTTTGTTCTGAAAGCGAATTGGATCACTTGCGTCAGTGTCTTGATAAGCACATCAATCATCTCCAAAGCATTGTAGGACGCTTAGCAAACCGCCTCCAGCGCTGTCTTATGGCACAACAAAATCGCAGTTGGAATTTTGATCTTGAGCAAGGATATCTCGATACAACGCGACTCCCACGCCTTATTATTGATCCAATGCAATCCCTCTCTTTTAAAATGGAAAGCAATACCCAATTTCGCGATACTATTGTCTCACTCCTCATTGATAATTCAGGATCAATGCGAGGACGTCCCATTACTGTTGCAGCAAGTTGTGCAGATATTTTAGCCCAAACTCTTGAACGTTGCGGAGTCAAAGTTGAAATTTTGGGCTTTACCACCAAAGCTTGGAAAGGAGGGAAATCGCGCGAAAAATGGCTCAATCAGCATAAACCTAATAATCCGGGGCGCCTTAATGATTTATGTCATATCATCTATAAAAACGCCGATACACCGTGGCGTCGAGCACGACGCAATTTAGGTTTGATGATGCAGGAAGGATTGCTGAAAGAAAATATTGATGGTGAAGCACTTATTTGGGCGCATCAGCGCCTTTTATCACGGCGTGAACAGCGTCGTATTCTCATGATTATTTCTGATGGAGCTCCTGTTGATGATTCAACACTGTCCGTTAATTCTAGCAATTATCTTGAAAAACATTTACGCGCGGTGATTCAAGAAATCCAAATCCATTCGCCCATAGAACTTATTGCCATTGGCATTGGTCATGACGTTATACGTTATTATCAACGCGCTGTAACAGTTATGAATGCTGAAGGATTAGCCGACGCGATAACAAAACAATTAGCCGCACTCTTTACCGAAAAAACGCTTCATCTTTATAAGAAATCTTAAGCCCCCTGAAACTGAATCAAAATATTAGAAGCAGTCATAGCAAGGCACATTGCAAAAACAGAAAAAACAACATACCTCTTCTTTTGCTGTTCTAACAAAGGACTGCGTGAGGAGAGTTCCTTAACCTGGGTAATGGAACCCACTCAATACAGGAACAAACAGTAAAAGCCCAAAACAGCGCCCCCTAACCTTAAAACGAGAGCAAACAATTCAGTCTCGTAGTCAACAAAGGCGATTACGCCGCTTGTTCAGCTTTTTTCTTAACAATTTGACGTTTTAACAAACGGGCACGTTGCGATAATTCTTTATCATCAGCTCTGACCAAAAAGCTATCAAGACCACCGCGGTGCTCAACAGAACGCAAAGCACTCGCCGAAACACGCAAACGGTAACTTTGCTGCAATACCTCCGAAATTAATGTCACATTGCAAAGATTTGGTAAAAAACGACGACGCGTTTTATTATTCGCATGGCTAACGTTATTGCCATACTGAACTGTTTTTCCTGTCAATTCGCAGGCACGAGACATAAGCTTCACCTTTTTAAACTCTAAGAAACTCTTAAATCCCAATCCCAGTAAAACAGAATGAACGCAAAGCACGTACAAAACATTGCCTTAAATGGGCACCATTGGGAAGTCGTGTTTCTAATAGGGTGTCGCCAACGAAAGGTCAAGTCTTTTATAAAACCTTTTGGGTCTCTTATCGGTTTATTTTCTCATCTTTTTCTGTAAAAGACATACAAAATATTTTTTTTAAATACTCATCGTGCTAAAATTTAATGCTCACTAGACAAAAAAGGGAAGTATGCATCATGAGCAAAACAGAAGACACCATAACAGAGCTTCAACACAAAAATATCCGTTTCTCTTCCCTTCTTTTTGGTGCTTTATGTATATGTTTTTTTCTTATTTTCAGTGCATTAGGTGTGTGGCAAATACAACGATTAAACTGGAAAACAAATCTTATCACCAGCGCACATCAGCGTGTTCATTTGCCTCCCATCAAAGCACCACCCAAAAATCAATGGGCATCTGTTACTTTTGAGAAAGATGAATATCGACCTGTTATCATCACTGGAAAATTCCTCACAAATAAAAATATTCTTGTTACTGCTGTTGCTCAAGATACCAGTGGTTACTGGGTCTTAACGCCTTTACAAACAGCCAATAACGCAATAACCTTTGTAAATCGCGGTTTTATTCCCATGGACGCACGCCCTCACTTTCAACAGCTAAAACAGCCACACACAAATGACACTTCTAATCAACCTTCTGCCACTGATACAGAACAAACTACAATCATAGGTCTATTACGTATGAGTGAAAAAAACGGTTTTTTTCCACGCAAAAATAATCCTGATCATGATCTATGGTATACACGTGATCTCCCCGCGATGGCACAAAAACTTGGACTGTCATCTGTTGCTCCTTATTTCATTGATGCTGAAAAAAAAACAGCCCCGCGGGAAGAACTCCCCATTGCTGGTTTAACTGTTGTCCACTTCCGAAATAATCACCTTGTCTACGCTCTTACGTGGTTTATCTTGGCTGCTGGCGTCCTCGGCGCCTCTCTTTTTTTGCTACGGCAAAAAAGCTAAAAAAACACTCTCCACTCTTAAAGAAGATGCTGAGCATTTTCGTTTTAAAAGATGCATTTTTCATGAAAAAGCATCTTGAGGCTTGTGACCTGAGTTAAGGAAATATGGAGCAGCGTTAACGTTCCATTTGTTAAAAAACAGGCATATTACCAAGGAGAAATATTTCATCAATAAAGCGCAAGGATTGGCAAAAAATTTACAATTTATTGAGAAAAGCTTGTGGGATGCGTATGAGGACTGAAAACCTTACCCTCCCCTTTTTGTTGAAAGCATTTATTTTAAAAGCTGAACTTCAAGGGCGAAACATTTCTCTTTGATTATCAGGCAAATGGTCTAAACGTTCTCAATCCTGATGCTAGAAAGAGATTTGGTATCCGATTTTGGAAGAGCTTACCAAGAGTTATGAATTGTAATGGCGAATCTGTGAAGACCGATACCACCATTTTTCTGGCTCATCTTTTTGCTTATGAACTATAGATAAATCAACATAAGAGGAAAACATTGCGAAGAAACAAGCCAAGATTTGATCACGAAGAATCATGCTGTTGTAAGATTGGGTTAAGCTTTATGTTTTTTATTACACTGAGGAATTGAAATGATATTTCAAGCACCTCAACTTGTTGAAAGAGATGAAAATACAAAAACTATGCTGCTAAAGGTTATACTTTAGAGGTACAACGAGAAAGAGGATGAGGCAGCAAAACTGCGTGCTTGTCTTTTCTGCCTGTTCAAACAGATAAAAAGCTCAGAACAATGATAAAGACCTTTACAAAAAAAGCTCTCTTATCGAATGCTTGTTTAATGAAATCAAATATTTCAACTGTATTTTCTTATGAAAAGCGCCTTCTTTTATGGGACTACTACCTTAAGCTTCTATTGTTCTCTCGTTTAAAAAGTTATGTACACAGAACCTAAGGTGTGATGCCCTAAATTCTCATGCTGAAAATATGAGGTGTTTGACATTTGTCTTTCTAAAAGCAACAACAATCTTACCAAAAGATATACGAAAACGCTCTTCCTCATCACCAAACCTGAAAACCCGGAAGTAAATGCTCCACTGATCAAACACCGTAATCACAAAGCAGATGATGTCTCACAATAAAACAAGCCCTTAAGTGATCATCCACACTTAACAAGACTTATGCGAACAGCGTTGCGTAATTGAATCAATATTACCTCGATGAATAGTTGTTGAGTTCATATGTTGAAAGAGGACTTAAAGCGTTAACTGTCCGACGATATCGGCACCAATTACTATAAAAACGCAGAATCTTCATATCTTTTCCCAAAGCTTACATTACAACTTTTAGGATGCAATACAGACAAAATATCAAAAAAAGTTGTGCTACAATTGTTAACTGTCATGTATCACAGGATAAGCAACATTTTTTACGAATAAAGTAGTAACCATCAAGACTTTAGCTGTCCCTCCTATCGAAATAAATTCAATATCATAAATACGAAGCGCTCATGCAAACCGGGATCACACCTATTTTTCACTAGGTTTATTCAAAACTTATCTTAGTTGAAAAATCAATAACCTAAGAATAAAAACGCTAATGACGAAAATGCCGCACACCGGTGAAAACCATAGCCAAACCATGCGCATCAGCTGCGGCAATGACTTCTTCATCACGCATTGACCCGCCCGGTTGAATAAGCGCTGTTGCACCAGCTTCAACAGCCGCTAATAAACCATCTGCAAAAGGAAAAAACGCATCTGATGCAACCACGGACCCTCGAGTAGGAGATTCTGTTAAACCTGCTCTTTGTGCACTTTCTTCAGCTTTACGCGCAGCGATTTTAGCTGAATCGATGCGACTCATCTGACCTGCACCAATCCCAACTGTTGCACTATTTTTTGCGTAAACGATAGCATTTGATTTGACATGTTTCACCACACGAAAAGCAAATTGAAGATCACGCATTTCATCTTGACTTGGGGCCCGCTTTGTCACCACTTGCAGGTTAAGATCATCAACAACCATATTATCACGTGACTGCACTAAAATTCCCCCTGCAAGCGTTTTGGCAACAAGCCCTCCGCAACGTGGATCAGGCAAACCACCTGTGGTTAGCAAACGAAGATTTTTTTTCTTGGCAATAATTTCGCGTGCAGCTATCGTTGCATCAGGCGCAATAATCACTTCCGTAAAAATTTTAACAATCTCTTCAGCACATTCTTCATCAAGGGGTTGATTTAAAGCAACAATTCCACCAAATGCCGAGACATTATCACACATAAGAGCTTTCAAATAAGCTTCCTTTAAACTTTTTCCTTCTGCAACACCGCAAGGATTAGCATGTTTAATAAGAGCAACAGCAGTGGTTTTTTGTGGATCAAATTCTGCCACAAGTTCAAATGCTGCATCTGTATCATTCATATTGTTATAAGAAAGTGCTTTGCCTTGTAAAAGTTTTGCTGTTGCAACACCAAAACGTTTTTCATTATTGCGATAAAATGCTGCCTGTTGATGTGGATTTTCTCCGTAACGCATGACATTTTCAAGATAACCAGAAAAACTTTGCCAAGATGGCGTTTCAATTTTTAAATCCTGCGCAAACCACGTTGCTATCGCCGCATCATAAGCAGCCGTGTATGCATAAGCACGCATTGCTAACTGACGTCGCATGGAAAAGCTTAAACACCCATCATGCTGCTTTAATTCAGCTAAAACAAAATCATAATCACTCACCGCTGTTACAACACCAGTATAAGCATGATTCTTTGCTGCAGCGCGGATCATTGCTGGTCCACCGATATCAATATTTTCAAGAATTGTTTGTCCATCAGCCCCAGATTGGGAAGTTTTTTCAAAAGGATAAAGATTCACCACCAGAAGATCAATTCCGTGAATGCCATGCTTCTCCATAGCCACGGCATGACTTGGATCCTGCCTTACCCCTAACAAAGCACCATGGATCAGAGGATGGAGTGTTTTGACACGCCCATCCATTATTTCCGGAAACCCAGTAACTTCAGCAACATCTTTTACGGGTAAACCAGCATCCATTAAGACTTTGGCTGTTCCCCCAGTCGAAATAAGTTCAACACTGTAAGCATGAAGCGCTTGTGCAAACGCCACCACACCCGTTTTATCAGACACAGAGAGCAGAACACGACGAACCCGATGAAGATCAGGTATGGGAAATTTTTTGGCAACAACACCCATAATTAGGAATCCTAAAAAATAAAACGGTTAAAATTCAAGCAAAATAGCTTTGGCTAATCATAGCACGCACCTTTATCAAGGTACACCGAAAGAATAGAATAGCATTTTTTAACACACAAAGAATATCTCTCCCTTATCGATATTATTAAAGAGGAGTGAATCATTGCTCTAACTGAGGGCAGATAAAACGCCAACGAACTTTTTCTTGGAATGCAGGACGAAAATACAAAACAATCTGTTGTGTGCGTTGCGGACCTGTTAATCCAGTAAAATCAATCGAATCTTCAAGATAAATATCAACGTCAGGTGATATAAAATACCATACCTTTCCGCCCTCTACCGCTAAACGCACACGATTACCATCATAGTTGACTTCAACTTTCGGATGAAGATGAAATCGAACAGCAACATTATGCTGTTCATTTTGAACTGCTATAGATCTCTTTGATTGCCGTTTGTATGGTGTAAAAAATCGATCAAACCCCTCAATCATTGCTCCATTTGTTGCTAAAATGAGACCACGCTCGTGAATCAGATTAAAAGGTTGCACATAACCATTATGACTAGCAATAAAACCGATTTTCTCTGAATCATCTATACGCCGCACTTTAACATCCGTAGGCCCCCCAAGTAAAAAGGAAGCACCACTCTTGTTTTTTTTACGAAAAACACCCACCGAACAATTATTAACCGTAACCGTTGAATGTGCTGCGGTAACACGCCCGAAATATCGATACTCCTCAGATCCATAAGGATTAACACCCGTATTGATAACAAAACGGCTTCCCTGTGAAGACATTTCAAAAGACAAACACCCTGAACAAGCCTGTTCTGCGGCAGAGTGTGGTGGAAACTTTCCTGTATCTGCAAGCACTGTCGTTTGCTGAGCCTGTAAACGTTGAAATCCTGAATAACGTGCATAACTAAAAGGACGCCCCGCTGTTTCATCAAGCTCTAAAAGTGTTGATAAGCGTTTAGGTTCAAGTGAACCAACACCATTAAAATGCGCCAATGTGTGATCCTCATGAAGAAAAAACCGTAAAGCTGGCAACATACGCTCAACAGAATCAATGAGAATACGTGGTGCTGTTTCATTACTATGCATAAAAAGATTACGCAAAGACAATAAGTCCGATAATAAATCGAGCAAGATGGCAGGGCTACGCGAAATATGCCCCCCATCAACCAAAATCTGACGTGAAAGCTCCTCTATGAGAGTGGTTTGCACCTTTTTTTTCATTGCTACAGAAATCGGCAAAGCAAGAGATGCGAATGCCAAAGCGACAGCTGCTCGTAAACGTTTATCATTGTTTTCCATACTGGAAATCGTCACACGCAAATAACGAAATTGGAAACCAAGCGCCTGTAAAAAACGTTTTTCGAACCGCTCACTTGCCCCCTTCAACAACATTTGCGAATGACAAATCCACGAAATCAAACGCCGTGCCACAATTGGCGCACTCCAAGCAAGGCCGTTTATTTTCTTGACACACTGGTCAAGCCAGTCTTCTACGAGCGCGCGTGCATGGGCAGCAGCTAAATCACTATCTGCTGCCGTCATATGTCGCAACCAATGAAAATTATGAAGGGCTTCTTCCCATTCAGGCGTTGGTGAAACTAAAGAAAAAGGTGAAACAGCACCAGAATGAACAATATGACCAGCAAAAGTAAAACGACCATGGTAAAATTCATGCGCCATCATCGGATCAGCGAGGTGCAAATCAATGGGATACGCTAAAATTTTATGGGGACGAAACCCCGAAAATCGCCAACGAAACAACGGTCCTACCCATAAACGCCGCATAAATTGATGTGTCATGGACACAAAGGCTGAAGCCTTTATCTGAGGACCGTTTATCGCAACCGCCACAATCTTGTCTCCGTATATGCTTAATTGAGCATAACTTCAGCCATTTTAGTAAATGAATCGTTAAATTAATTTACTTTCCGGAAACGCGCTGTAAAAAAACCATCCATTCCTAAAAACATTTTTTTCTCAGCATCAAAATTTTCATGACAAAAATCTGCAGGGGTCGTGCGCAAAATCCCCTTCGCAGAAAGCAAATGCGCCAGTGCACCCATTTCTTCTGCACAAATAGGCTCTAAAACAACATCATTGCATGTTGATAAAATTTTCTCAATTAGGTCTTCACCTTCTTCTCTTGCCAATGAACAATTGGAAAAAACAATGCGGCCACCTTTTTTAACCAAAGCAATTGCTGCCACAAGCAAATCATATTGCAATGCTGCAAGTTTGATGACATCGTGCATCGATTTAGTCCATAAAATATCCGGATGACGACGTATTGTTCCTGTAGAGGAACAAGGGGCATCAAGAAGGGCAGCATCAAAAAGCCGTTTGGGATGAAAATCTTTCACATCACCTTCATGGTAGCGAACTGAAAAATGAAGCCGCTTCATATTTTCCTTCAAGCGTTTTAACCGATGAGCAGAGAGATCAACCGCTGTCACATCAGCCCCTTGCAAAGCCAATTGTGCTGTTTTTCCGCCAGGGCTTGCACAAAGATCAACCACCTGTTTGCCATAAATATTTCCGAGTAAACAAGCAGGCAATGCTGCTGCAAAATCTTGAATCCACCAATCCCCATCGGCATACCCTGGTAATTCAGAAACAGAACAATTTAAACGACCCAGTCGAACCGAACCATTGGGCAAAATAATCCCCCCCAACCGTTCTGCCCATCCAACACTATCAGATTTCACCGTTAAATCCAGCGGTGGCTCTAGACTTTGAATTGCTAAAATCTGATCTGTTTTTTCTTTTCCATAAGTTGACACTAAAAGCTGTCCAAACCACCCCGGAATTTCTTCAATAGTGGGAACTTTCCGGCATAAAAATACTGCCTCACGTGCAACATTGCGTAAAAGAACATTCACCAGCCCTGAAAAACGGCGCATCCGCGGATCAATTTTAGCCACACGCACTGCTAAATCAATCGCAGCATGATCCGGAATATCAAGATAAAGAATTTGTGCCACACTGATATGCAAAAGATGCTGAAGTGAAAACGCCTGTGGAGGTAAAGGCCGTGTCAAAAAGCGCGATAAAGCCGCTGTAATCTGTCCCCGATGACGTAACGCTGCTCCCAAAATGGCACGACACAACAAACGATCTCGATGTGAAAGCCCTAAATACTGTGGATGTCCGTGCTCATTATCCGTCAAACCAGCAAGAGACGTGCGTTTATCAATTACCGCCCCTAAAAGGCGAACACACACTTGCCGAACAGTTAATCCCGGAACATTCTTTTCGGCCACACATCCCACCTTTTCGCGTTTCAAAACAATACTTTTACGCATTTGTCCCTATAAGAACTTTATGATCGAGACCTTTTTGAGTCTTCATAACGAAGCCAAGAAGGACGTTTTTTAATGCGCTGAACAGCATTGTTTTCCTGATTACCGAATATGCTGGTTTGCGCACTGCGATTCAGACCATCATAATCTAAGTTGCTGTTTTTTTTGTGAAAATTCTCTTCTTCACTCCATCCCATGCTCTTTGGCATTGCTTCTTTCATCTCTTCTGCTTGCCGACGAAGAGCAGCAATACGATTGGCTGTTGCTGGATGGGTAGAAAAAAGGCTATCAGCCCCTTCACCCTTCAAAGGATTGATAATAAACATATGCGCTGTTGCTGGATTATGCTCTGCTTCTTCATTGTATACCGTATGCCCACCGCCAGCAATTTTACTTAATGCCGAAGCCAACCATAAAGGGTTACCACATATTTCAGCACCCCGCCTATCAGCAGCATATTCACGGGTGCGACTAATGGCCATTTGCACTAGCATAGCAGCAAAAGGTGCCACAAACAGAGCAATAAGTCCCCCAAGCGCCCCAGCACCATGCGAATGTTCTGAAGAATTCCGCTGCCCTCCCATAAAAAAAGCGAAATTACCAAGCATTGAAATTGCCCCAGCAATCGTTGCGGTTAGAGTCATTGTTAAAGTATCACGATGCTCAATATGTGCCAGCTCATGCGCCATAACTCCAGCAACTTCTTCTGCGCTTAACTGCTCTAACAACCCAGTACTTGCAGCAACAGCTGCATTTTGAGGATTGCGTCCCGTAGCAAAAGCATTTGGTTGTGCACTATCAATAATATAAACTTTTGGCTGAGGGAGAGAAGCTCTTTGAGCCAAATCGCTTACAATTTTATAATAAACAGGTGACGAATGCTGATCAACTTTGCGAGCACCATACATGTTTAAAACGATTTTATCCGAATTCCAATAAGAAAAAAAATTTAAGCCACCTGCCATCAAAAGTGCGATGACCATGCCATTGCTCCCGCCAATGAGATAACCAACTCCCATAAAAAGGGCTGTCATAAATGCCAAAAGCATTGCTGTACGCATTATATTCATTACTCAAAAAACTCCATGATAAAATACAATTCTTCATATATGATGGGGTTTTCTTTTTACTTCTTCAATGAAGAAAGGTGTAAAATGGATAAAAAAGACCAAAAAATAAGCAAACAAAATGCAACCGTCGATAAACAACAACCTCTTTCCTCTGAGGCACAACGCGCCCTAAACGAAGCTGAAGAAAGGCGTAAACATGAAAAAAATAAAGATAAACCTTTAGAAAATGGTGGACGTGGCGGCAAAGACCCTTCACGCTATGGAGATTGGGAAATTAAAGGCCGCGCCATTGACTTTTAAAAAAACCGCATGTTGATTTAAAAAAAATCAAAAACCCTTTTAAAGAAGATCCGTTTTTGTTCGTCAAAAACGGATCATATTGTTCTTCTCTCTAAAGGCTTTAATAGCAAAATTGATTATATTTTAAGAATAATCACATCTTTATCTTATACTGAAGCAGATTCTGCTTCAGCAACTTGCTTTGCTGCAGCTATGCGTTCTTGCGCTTTTTTACCAGGTTGACCTTTGTGTGGATTATTGCGGTTTGGACGCTTTTTTAAGCCAACAGCATCTAAAAACCGCAAAACACGATCTGTTGGCTGAGCACCTTGACCAAGCCAATATTGAATACGTTCTTCGTTTAACTTTACACGTGGTCCATCTTTAGGCAACATGGGATCCCATGCACCAACACGTTCAAGAAACCGCCCATCGCGCGGACTACGAGCATCCGCAACCACAATGTGATAATAAGGACGCTTTTTTGAGCCTCCACGGGACAAACGAATTTTTAATGCCATATTTTATCTCCTATTGTTAGCTCTGCTGGCTTTCGTTTAAATTTATTTTGTTTGTTTTTTGCTTTTCAGCAATGACTTCATGCTGGCGCACGACTTCTTTGATGATAAACTTTAAAAATTTCTCAGCAAAATCAGGATCAAGATGACTGTCTATAGCTAATTGCCGCAATCGCGCTATTTGATATTGTTCACGCAGAGAATCTACTGCAGGCAAATTATAACGGGCTTTTAAGCGCCCAATTGCTTGCGTACAACGAAAACGCTCTGCTAAAATATGAATCAACATTGTATCAAAATTATCAATAGATGTTCGTAAATACGTCAATTCACTCAATATTTTTTCCTGCATCATCCTTCCTTCCCTCTTTGCATCTTATTTTTTCTTGAGAGGCTGAGGAAAATTCCCCCCTATGATCGGTATTGCCATTGGAAAAACCAGGAAAGAGAGAACCACGCCCCGGAAGACCGGGTAAGACTTTCTTTCCATGACCACCTTGAATCTGTTTCTGATATGTTGAGAATTGCTTTGGATCAAATTGCGATAAATCGGGCATAGTTACAGAATCTCCATTTAAAGCTCCCACACCCCCAAGCCCCATTTTAGAACCAAATGCCCCAAACATTTTTTTCATCAAACCGCCTTTACCCTTACCTCCTATGACTTTCACCATATCAGCCATTTGGCGATGCATTTTCAAAAGCTTATTAATATCAGCAGTACTCGTGCCAGAGCCCTTAGCAATCCGTTGTTTACGACTATGTTTCAAAATCTCTGGATTGGCACGCTCGCAGGACGTCATTGATGAAATAATAGCCAATTGACGATTAAACAAACGGTCATCAAAACCCGCGGCGGCAAGTTGATTTTTTACCTTGCCCAACCCTGGCAGCATTTCCATAAAGCCGCCTATTCCCCCAAGTTTTTTCATTTTCTGTAATTGTTCTGCAAAATCATTTAGGTCGAATTTTCCAGCTTGCATTTTTTTTGCAAAAGCGACCGCTTTTTCATGATCCATCGTTTCAGCAGCTTTTTCCACCAAAGAAACAATATCGCCCATTCCAAGAATCCGATCAGCAATGCGACTGGGATGAAATTCTTCTAAATCGTCTATTTTTTCTCCGATTCCAATTGCTTTTATCGGCTTTCCCGTAACAGCACGCATTGAAAGAGCGGCACCACCGCGGCCATCACTATCCATACGTGTTAAGATAATCCCTGTAATCCCTACACGCTCATCAAAAGAACGTGCAAGGTGAACAGCATCTTGACCAGTAAGACTATCAGCAACCAACATAATTTCATAAGGAAGGCAAGAATCTTTAATTTGAGCCAATTCGAGCATCAAAGCTTCATCGATATGGTTGCGGCCTGCTGTATCAAGAAGCAGCACATCATAACCGCCTAATTTGGCTGCTTGTACCGCACGTGTTGCGATATCGATAGGAGATTGTCCTGCAATAATGGGCAAACTTGCAAGTTTTGCCTGTTCTCCTAATTGACGCAATTGTTCCTGTGCCGCAGGACGACGTGTATCTAATGACGCCATGAGAACTTTTTTATTGTGTTTATTGGTTAAACGCCTTGCAAGCTTTGCTGTTGTCGTTGTTTTTCCGGAACCTTGTAAACCAATCATCATGATAACAACCGGTGCTGGTGCGTTTAAATCACTCAGAACACCTTCACTTCCGAGCACATGAACCAGTTCGTCATGAACGATCTTAACAACCATCTGTCCAGGTTTAATTGATTTAACAATTGCGGCCCCAACAGCTTTTTCACGAATCCTGTCAGTAAAAGAACGCGCGACATCAAGTGCAACATCAGCCTCTAACAAAGCGCGACGAATTTCCCGCAGTGCCGTTGCTACATCCTGATCCGACAAAGCACCACGCCCTGTTAAATGAGACAAGATGGAGCCAAGGCGCTCTTGTAAGGATTCAAACATGATCTACCTCATTGCTGCATAACAAACAAACTAAAGTGGCATCCGAGAACGCATCGCGCCGTCGGATGTTGACCTCTGAGATCTCTTTATACCCTTAAACTGGGGTCTCAGTTGGTGGCTCCAAGTTAATTTTGTCACTGAAAGCTTACTCTTTCAAACAATAAACCCACCCCTTTGTCAAGATTTATCATACAATACCTCTTTAGGAAGCAAAAAAGCAACAAGCGTTACGCCTAAAATTCCCGACATCGACACGCATAAAACGGCCTGTTTCCTGTTCTACACTCCATAATTCACCAGTTGAGATATCAAGCCAACCCTGTGTAACGTCAAAACATCTTGATCTTTGCACGCCTTTATACAGGGAAATGTCTCTAAATTTTTCAGCGAATAACGAATAAAAAATTACTCTAATGCGGTCTGCTGCTCTGGCCCAGTCAATGATTTATTGCTAACAACTGTTTGTGCTGCTGGTGCCAAAAGACTTATCCATTGACCAATAAAATCATTTGACGATAAAGATTTGCCGTCCCTTCAAGAACAGTGCTCAGCTCAGCCCTTCCCCACAATGGCCATAACCAAAAACAACAATATGCTTGACCTCAAGGAATTGCACCGCATGTTTAATCGCTGCTGATGTTGCGTGATATTGGTTATCAAGACAAAAAAGAGGAACTAAATTTGCCACGTTGCGCAGGCGTAAAAATTTTACTTAAGTTTAGCATAAAAAATCGCTCTTGGCACTACCCGCAAATTACAACAAGTAATGACTAAAACTTCAGGTTTCTGCTCTTCAATCGCCAATTGCTGACAATGGGCTATTTTATATGAAAAATGATTTTTTGTAAACGACTGATAAATGTTTAAAAGTCTTTCTGGTAAACGCGTCATTTTATATATTTCAAAAGAACAGACTATTAATATACAAAAACACTAAAAATGTCCTTTCATCGACGCAAAACATTTTCTTAGAACGGCAAATTATTATTGTAAAGGAGAAGAAACAACTTTATCCTATCCAAAAACTATTCTCTTAAGGAGGAAGGTGTTACACTTTAAGGAAGAAAGTGTCATACTGCAGAGAATGATATAATAGTCTACTCCTATGAAAAAGAAATCCTAAGAGCAAAAAAGGGAAAATTATTGTGTTAAAACAAAAAACATCAGAAACAAAGAACAACCAAGATGAAATAGAACAAATCCTTTTTGCTCATACCGATAAAGAAGATATCGCCTGTTACGAAAGCAACGAACTCCAAAAAGCCGCAATCACCGCCGTTCAGGCCTTTAAGCTCCATCAAGCAGGCAAAAGTATCATCTGTTTTGAACAAAATTTAACCCGTAATAACAAACCTATAACCGTTATCACACTGGTAAACGACAACAAACCCTTCCTTCTTGATTCTATTTTGAATATATTCAATCATCACAAAAATCACATTTATTTGATTGCGCACCCTATCCTTGATTGTGCCTCCGGACAACGCATCAGTCTGATGCAAATCCACATCGAGTCCTTAAACGAGCAGCAAATACAAAAGCTTAAAGAGGAGATCGCCTTAGTCCTTGAGCAGGTCAATGCTGCTGTGCAAGGCTGGAAACCTATGCTTAAAGAAATTGAAAAGCATATCCATGCCTATCAAACAAACCTCCCACCGCGCTACAAACAAGAAGGCAAAAAAGCCATTGAATTTCTCAATTGGCTGATGGACAATAATTTCATCTTTCTTGGCATGCGCACTTATAACTTCATCAAAAACCAAGAACCTACAAAAGCCTTTACAGCCAGCAATATTGAACTAGGCATTCTCACCGATGCTTCTATTCGTATTATTGGCGATTCAAGCATGGAAGAGCCTCCCCAAGAAATCCTCTCCTTTATGGAAAGTGATAACCTGTTTATTGTGACAAAAGCCACCAGCCGTTCAAAAATTCACCGTTCTGTTTGGCTCGATTATATTGGTCTTAAAATCTTTGATAAAGAAGGTAAACTATGTGGAGAATTGCGTATTGTAGGGTTGTTTACCTCCTCAGCTTACACGTGTTCTATTTTGCAAATCCCTTTCTTAAACGAGAAGGCCAAAACCATTATTCAACGCCTTGGACATAATCGCACTGACTATTCTGGAAAAGCACTCATCAGCGTCTTAGAAACCTATCCAAGAGATGAAATGTTTCGCTCTGATGTTGATACATTAACGGAAAATGCCAAACTTATCATGCAATTAGACGAACGTCCACGTTTGCGGGTGCTTGCCCATACTGATTCTTTTGGGCGTTTTGTTTCTATACTTGTCTATGTGCCCCGTGACCAATACAGCAGCAATATTCGCGAAAAAATTGGCGAATATTTTGTTGAGCTTTATAAAGGTGATTTTTTTGAATCTTATCCGCTATTTTTGGAAAGCACCCTTACACGTGTCTATTATATCATTCACCGTAAGGTGAGTGAAAGTGCTCCTCTTATCGAGCGCACCATACTTGAACAACATGTGCGTTCTATAGCACGAAGTTGGGAAGAAAGCATTCAAACTATAGCTCTTAACCGCAAAATAACAGAGCAACAAACGCGTTTAGCCAGCCAATTTCCCAACAGCTATCGTGACTTATTTTCAGCTGAAGATGCCATTGAAGATGCCAAACATATTTTAAGTCTTCATGATAAAAAACCGCTTTTTGTTACATTTGATTATGCACACAACAAAGAAAAAAAAATAATTTCTCTCCGACTCTTTCACCGTCATGAAGCACTTGCCCTTTCCAAACGCGTACCCCTCCTTGAAAATATGGGATTTCGGGTTATCGCTGAACAAACACTTAAATTACCAGATGACAACGGAAACTGTGTATATCTTCATGATATGCAACTGGAGAGTGCTTTCCAACTCTCTATCGATTTCGACAAAAACGGTCAAAAGCACGCCGAAACATTTGAAGCTATTTGGGCGCAAAATGCCGATAATGATGCCTTTAATGGCTTAACCCAAACAGCTGAACTTGATTGGCGTGAAATTGTTATTTTCCGCCATTATGGACGCTATCTCCAACAAGCTGGAATTCCTTATTCACAAGAATGCATCGCCCAAACTTTAAATGCCTATCCCGATATTACCCAAGATCTTTATGCTTTATTTCATTTGAAATTTCATCAAAGCCATACAGAAAAAGAGCGGAAGAAAAACCAACAAGTCATTCAACAACGCATTGAAGAAAAATTGCAGAAGGTACCAGGCTTAGATGATGATCTCATTTTACGCCGTTACCTTAATCTTATCAATGCGAGTTTACGAACCAATGCCTTTACCCCTCTCCAAGAGGGTAGTCCACGGCGTATTTTAGCAACCAAATTGGACCCGCGCCAAATTGAAGGTTTGCCAGAACCGCGTCCTTATCGAGAAATTTTTGTTTACGGTCCAGAAGTTGAAGGCGTTCATTTGCGTTTTGGCCCCGTTGCTCGTGGTGGAATTCGTTGGTCTGACCGTGCTTTAGATTATCGCACTGAAGTGCTCGATTTAGTCAAAGCCCAACAAGTTAAAAATGCGGTTATTGTTCCTGTCGGAGCAAAAGGTGGATTTTATCCTCACCGCCTTCCCCAAACCAACGACCGTGCAAAAATAACAGAAGCCGCACGACAAGCTTATATTGACTTTATCACGGCTTTGCTTTCCATCACCGATAATCTGGTTAACGGCAAAAGAAACGCACCTCCAAATGTCATCTGTCATGATGGCAATGATCCTTATTTTGTTGTTGCTGCAGACAAAGGCACAGCAACCTTTTCTGATACAGCCAACGTTATCAGTCAAGCAAACCACTTTTGGCTCGATGATGCTTTTGCCTCTGGAGGATCAGCAGGATATGACCACAAAGCCATTGGGATTACAGCAAAAGGTGCGTGGGAAGCAGTTAAAAGACATTTTCGAGAATCCTTTAATCACAATATTCAAACAACCCCCTTCACTTGTATCGGGGTTGGTGATATGTCCGGTGATGTTTTTGGAAATGGAATGTTGCTTTCCAAACAAACAAAGCTTATCGCTGCCTTTGATCACCGCGATATCTTTATCGACCCAGATCCAAACATAGCTGAAAGCTATGCAGAACGTATGCGCCTTTTTAAACTCCCTCGATCAAGCTGGCAGGATTACGACCACAAAAAATTATCAAAGGGTGGTGGCATTTTCTCGCGCACAATGAAAACCATTACTCTCTCACCTCAAGCATCACAAGCCATTGGCTTCGAAAAACAAACAGGAACGCCTTTTGAAATTATCTCTGCACTTCTCAAAGCGCCTGTTGATCTTTTATGGTTTGGCGGCATTGGTACTTATATCCGTGCAGCAACAGAAACCGACGCACAAGTAGGTGATCGTGCAAATGATGCAATACGCATCACCGGTGAGCAAGTACGTGCAAAAGTTATTGGTGAAGGCGCTAATCTTGGTCTCACGCAACGGGGACGGATTGAGTATGTCTTAAATGGTGGGCGATGCAATACGGATGCCATTGATAATTCCGCAGGCGTTAATTGTTCAGATGTTGAGGTTAATATTAAAATTGTTCTCGCATCAGCACTTCGTGCAAAAACGCTTACCCGCGAAGTACGCGACGAACTCTTGAAAAAAATGACTCCACAAGTTGAACAGTTAGTTCTGCGTAACAATTATTTGCAAACACTTGCTCTCTCTTTGGCTGAAAGCCAAAGCACCACTGACTTGCCTTATCAAATACGCTTTATGCAGGATTTAGAACAGAAAAAGCTTCTAGATCGCAAAGTCGAAATTCTCCCTGATGAACAAATTTTGCGTCAAAGAATAGCCCAAGGACAAGGGCTTATTCGTCCAGAACTCGCTGTTATTTTGGCTTATGCTAAATTAACCCTGCAAGAAGAAATCGCCCATAGTCCGATTGTTGATGATGGTTATTTCAACACCGCTCTATTGAACTATTTTCCACCCCAAATTCAGAAAGGCTTTGAAAAAGAAATCATCAATCACCAATTGCGTCCTGATATTATTGCAACCCTCATTGCTAACGATATTGTTAATCGCGGAGGACCTACTTTTGTTAATCGCCTAAAAGATACAACAGAACAAACAGTTGAAAATATTATTCGCGTCTTTACCGCACTGTGCGATGGCTTTGAAATTCCTCAATTGTCTAACCAAATTGATAAACTTGATAACAAAATACCCGGTCTTATTCAAAATAAGTTCTACGCAGCAATAACCTCAATGCTCTTTGAAGTAACCACTTGGGGCTTACGCAACATGGATCTCTCTGTCCCACTAGAAGAACTTGTGAAAACAACGAAGCAAGCCCGGAGTGTTATTGAAAAACAGCTTACGAACTTAAACGGTAAAGATATTAATCAAAAAATTAATGAGAAAGCAATACACTATAGCGAAGAAGGAGCGCCAAAAGCTTTAGCAAAACAATTGGCTCTCTTGGAAGCTGCTCCAATAATTTGTGATATTTCTTTGGTTGCCAAACAAAGCAACAGTGACCTTATTAAAACTGCAGAAATCTATTTCTCACTTGCTCAAATCATTCGTATAAGCCGCTTCAATGAAGCGAGCCAAACAATTCCTGTGCTTGATTATTATGATAGCATGGCCTTAAACCAAGCCAAAGAAAATATTGCCGAAAACTTACGGAAAATCGTTATGAAAATCCTAAAAAATTATGGAGCAAAAAATGATCCGTTCGTAGCCTGGAGCAAAACAAAAGAAGATCAAATTCACAATGTAACAAACCGCATTGGTGCACTCATTGAAAATGATCTCAACATTTCTCGCTTTACCTTTGCAGCAGGGTTGATTGCACAACTTTAACACTCTGCCTTTTAAACTTAAAGTGGTGAAAAACGGCCAAGTTTTAAAAATCCAAGTTTTGCCCACCCATGAGTAACCAGTAAGGGCAGAACCGGATAGCCATCTGCATTTTTAGGCATAGCGCTCAAAATAAAAAATAAAGCTTGAAGATTGTTGGCTTGCGTGGGAAACAAACGTTGCATAGTAGCAAGAAGCTCTGTGTGTTTAACAAAGGCAAGTTCAAATTTTGCTGTTAAATACCCTTCATCATCGAAGGAAAAAGGTCCATTTACACGCACCACTCCGCCTGTATGAAAGATCAATTCACCGCGCTTTAAAAGACCACTTTTCCCATACAAGTGCTGTTTCCAATTACCTCCACCATTTGTGTCAAACAAATCAGGGATATCATTGAGAATCCATTTAAAATTGCCATCAATTTTTGGAAAATCAACAAAATAAGGTGTAATAAACACGGACAAATCAAAACCATCGAAAGTAAAATGCCCCGATAAATTGTTTTTTTCTTTCTTAAGATCAAACCGCACAAATTCTGCTGTTATTTTTTGGGCTGCATTCTTTTGATTTAATGAATGCACAATGGCTCCCTCAGCATCTCCCAAAGATGTCTGATCTTTACCACTTTCTTGTGTTGTTTTTTTATCTACTCTCTGTGATTCCGATGCTTCCTGAAATTTTTGGTCCTTAAAAGAAAATGTAATGGGAAAAATTTCAAGCTCTTCAGCTATAAGCTCAAATGTCTTACTGGTTCTCCAATAAGGTTCCGTTCTAATCACCAAATTGCGCCAACATGACATTATAGGATTTCTTCCAGCTAAAACAAATGATGCAGGAGAATGAACTTCCACCCCTAGCCAATGAGGTGCATAAATTGGTGCACCCACCATTAAATGCGCAGTTGATAAAGAAAAACCGTGCAACGGCCAAGAAAACTGAAATTTATCACAAACAACACCAATACGTAACGGATAACCATTCTTGCGTATATGTTCGCACACAACCATCACATCACGGGAAGATGCCCTTGCAACTATATTGGAAACACGCTCTTCTATTTTATGTGAAAAAAAACCAGATTGAGCTATAAATTAGTATCAAAATAAAACAAAACACCCCCCAAAGCAGAAAGCTTAAAGAAAGGCTTTTTCGGAGTGATTTCAATTGAGAAAATATAAACAAACTTTAAACTTTCCTTATCTCATGATACCAGTCAACATGGTCATAGTTTTCTTAACACTCACGCATGTACGGTAGATACATTAAAAATCTGTCGCAATGCATTTTCAAACCATTGGCTCAAAGCCCGATCATATATTAAGCGCCCTTTTAAATGTGCAGAAGCCGGCTGAGCACCTTTTTCGGTTAATTTCTGGGCTGAGCGCACAATCAAACGCCGCATCATAGTCCTTGTGAATTCAGCATGAAATTGCAAACCCCATGCATTGTCTCCATAACGAAAAGCTTGTGTAGGATATGTATCACCTGTTGCTAAAAGTACTGCCTCTTTAGGTAAATCATAAATACCTTCATCATGAAAATGATAGACCATTTCTGGCCAATTCATCAATGCCTTACCCTGTGAAGTGGCTTCCAGTGGATACCAGCCAACCTCAACGATTCCATCATTTCTTGTACACACACGCCCGCCTAACTTGCACGCTAACATTTGTGCTCCAAGACAAATGCCCAAAAAAGGTTTATTTTCTTTCAACGACAAAGAAATCCATTCAATTTCCTCGCTAATATATGCTTCCCTGTCATTCACACTCATCGGGCCTCCTAAAATGACAACACCAGCATAATGCTCTAATGTATTGGGAAGTTTCTGCCCCAAAATAGGACGGTAAATATCAAGAACAAAACCACCTTTCTGCAAAAATTTTCCCAAACGACCAGTATAGGTAGATTGACGATGAATAACGACAGCAATTCTTTGTTTGCTATTTGTTTGTTTTTTATCAATACATCTTTGTATCAAAAACATGTTTTAACCAATCACTTTTATAATCAAACAAAATTTCGTTTTTTAAGCACAAGAAAACAATTTCAATGAACAATATTCATTGTAGCCCTTCTTTTTAAAACAATTGAAATTCCTTTTTCGACAAAAACGCATCTTCTTCTGTTTTAATCCCTGGATCATCAACATTTAATCGGGTTTTGCTAGATTGCCTTGCACCTTGTTTATTTGTCTGAACACTATGCAAAAGATCATTTTTTACAGCAGGAAATTCGTTCAGTAGTTTATCTTCAACAACAACATTTTTGCCCATAATATCGTTTTTGTCTTCTTGGCTTTTTTTTGTCAGTACAATAGTGTTGTCAGTCTCTAATGTGAGAGGAGGTAGACTGGGAGGCGCTTTCCATTCGAAACACCCTAAGCGCCCACTTATTGGAGAAACTGGTAACCAAGAAGAAAAAATGGTACCGTCACACATCCATACCGGATCACGCTCAGCACGCAACGCCAAAGAAAGCCATTGCCGCACTGCCGCCTGATTATTCCCCTGAGCTTCTTCAATATCTGCGAGCAACAAATAAACACTTTCCCGCCGATGATACTGAAGTGCTTTTTGTGCCTGTTCTCTCGCCAATACCCTTTCACCGGCATCAAGAGCAGCTTTAGCAACGAGGAAAGCCGATTCAAACGTGTCTTTACTGTAAGAAGCAAGTGCCTTAGCTTTTTTCAACCGCCCAACAGCTCCTTCTTCTCTTTCAAGATAAAGTGCTCCCAAATCAGGATGAGGGTTTTTCTGCCAAGCCGCAATAATCATTTTATCAGCTTTACGCGTTTCATTGAGTTTATAAAGGATATCGGCCGCAATCACTGTTATAGGCACAAAATCAGGCACGAGTTTATGTGCTTTTAAAATAACTTTACGCGCATCTGTAGGATGCGTCCTAAACAGATGAAGTGCCTGCCCACTTAACAGCAAAGCTTGTACATGTTGACGCTCTGGAGTTGAGCGAACAGAACGTGGTAAAACTTTTTGTGCCCGTTCAAAAACATCAAGTGCTTTGTCCCACCTACCTTGCGCACTCAACCGATCAAGCACTAATTGATAAGCCCACAAAAGTGCTGGCGATAAAGCTAGTGCTTCTTGTGCATATTGCTGCGCTGCTTCATAAGCATTGGCCTTCATAGCTTCATGAAATAAACCATAAAGCCCTGCCAATTTTGTCGGTGTTTCTTTTCTCATTTCCTCATAAAGACTAATGGCACGCGCAGAATTATTTTGCAAAGATAAGGCTTGAGCTTGTAAAAGCTTAACCAAGGGCTCTTGCTTGCCTGCAAGGTATTTTACAACACGTGCCTCCATTTTTTTAGCTGCAACACCATCGCCAGCAAAAGCTGCAAGAACCCCCTGGGAAAGAGCTTCATAACCGAGCTTTTGACCGCGTTTATAAAAATAATTGGAGAGGGTGCCAGGTAGGGAAAAAAGGACAGACAAAAGCCACCATAAAAACACCAAAATTCCAAGAAATAAAATGAGCACACTTAAGAGCGTCAACAGTGAAATAGAAAATCGAAAGTGCAAAAACGTTATGATCAAAACATCATTGTGATTAGCAACCCACCCAAAAGCCAAGCCTAACATACATACACCAAAAGTGTAAATCAAAACACGTGTCATTTTGAGCCTATTTACATTTTTGTTGCGTAGATAGCAGTAATTGCTGAAGAAGATGATGAACAGCAATGTGTCTTTCAAGTTGGCGAACAAAATCTACCGAAATATCTTTTGCACTTTGGGGCAATGTTTCCCATTCGCTCAAAGCCTTTTTATAATCACCTATTTGAATAGCAACTTCCATCCGTGCTGCAATCGCTCCTAGCGTCATACCTTTAACATCTCCAATCGGTCGCGAAATAACCAAACCTTTTATCCATGCAAAAATCCGTTCAAAAAAACTAGCATCTGGCGCAACAACCTTTTGCGTAGCAACGATTGCATCGGCAACATTGGCAAAATTGGCTGAAAGCTGCGCTGGACTTGGAAGACCTATAGTGGCTGTTTTTTGCAACAGATCAAGCCCATCGATGGAAGGCGATAATTGCTGTAATATTTTTAATTCGTTGCTATAAGATCCACCGCGCTCTACAGCATTTTTCAAAGAACTGATAGCAATAAACAGCGCAGTATTCATGTTGTCTTTATCATCACTTTTAGCAGTAATCTCTTTCTCTATGGTCTCTAATTGTTGTTTTAACGCAGCAAGACTGTTTGCGTTGCTCTGTCCAGCGGACAAAGCCTTTTCCACATCTTTTGGAACTTCAACTAAAGTTTGTATAGACTCTTCAAGATCACTTACCTTTTCCTCTAAAGCTGCAAAGGCTTTTCTACTGTCTTCTTTCGGTGCTTGATCATCTTGAACAATTTTAACCTTTTGTGATGAAAAAGAAGAAAGCTCTGTTTTCAACCTATTCATTTCTTGAAGCACATGCCTCAATTGCCGCATTGTTTCTTCACTTTGGTTTTTTGCGGTTTCAGCAATCTGTAACGCTTTCTCCTCTCCAGCATGATTATCCATAAAAGCAGAAGAAAGCAAACCCGCCCATTGAAGTCCCATCAAAAGACCCAAAGTGATAAGACCACCAAAAATTCCTGAAATTGGCAAGAAAAGCCAAGTCATGCCCGATATGTGTTTACTCTGTGTACTTTGCTTGCTCTGTTTCTCTGTTACTTCCAATTCTACAGAGTTTTGTGTTTTTTGCTCTGAATTATGGTTTGCAACTTCATGTTCAATTAAAGGTTTCTTAGGTCGAACACTGGTGTAATGTGGTTTGACTTTCGGTTTTGAAGAATCTTTCATCTTAGTCACTTTTTTGATACTTCTTTTTAACAATAAAATAACAAAATGAAAAAAGCTTTAAAAATTAAACGTTTTTCAAACAGCATAATTTATTTTACACTCTTCTTATCAAGAGTATTTCTTCGCCAAAATTTTCAGGACTGCCTCTTCATTGCAATTACTTACAACTCTATACTTTAATAAACAAGCTTTTGAAAACATATAAACGGTTTATATTGAAAAACATAACTTAACTTTTTGTCAACAGAGCAATTCTTTTAAAGAAAGAATCAAAATTAATTTTTTTATAGAGGGATCAATTTTAAGAGAAGTTCTTTGCATCTTTACCTGTCCATGCTACCCACACATGAAAGAAGCTTAAACATAAGGTTTTGTCTAAAATGCGCCTATTGGGAATAGAAACAAGTTGTGATGAAACTGCTGCTGCTGTTATTGAACATAATATTGAAGGAAACAGCCAAATTCTTTCCAATATTGTTTGGAGCCAAACGGATAATCATGCACCTTACGGCGGTGTGGTTCCTGAAATTGCTGCTCGTGCCCATGTTGAAATTCTCGATGATTTAATTCTGAAAGCTCTTACCGACGCTCATACAAAATTGAAAGACATTGATGCCATTGCGGTCACAAGTGGTCCTGGTTTGATAGGAGGACTTTTAGTAGGCGTTATGAGTGCAAAAGCGCTGTCTCTTGCCACTGGAAAACCTTTTATTGCTGTCAATCATCTGGAAGGACATGCTTTAACAGCCGTGCTAACGCATAATGTTGCTTTTCCCTATTTATTGCTTTTAGTTTCAGGTGGCCATACACAAACAATCCTTGTGCATGAAGTGGGCAATTACCAACGTTTAGGAACCACCATTGATGATGCATTGGGAGAAGCTTTTGATAAAACAGCAAAACTCTTAGGCCTTCCTTACCCTGGCGGCCCAGCACTTGAAAAGGCAGCTTTGTTGGGTGATAAAAATCGTATTTCTCTTCCACGACCTTTGAAAGGTGAAAAACGATTAGATTTTTCTTTTTCCGGTCTCAAAACTGCTGTCCGACAAGCCGCGACAGCTATGTCCCCTCTTACAGAAAACGATGTTGCTGACATTGCAGCAAGTTTTCAAGCAGCCGTTACCGATACAGTGTATGATCGCGTTCATTTGGCTTTGCAGTACTTTACCCATCAGTATCCACTCTCTCATTACAAAGGGCGCCGTCCTCCTGCTTTAGTTGTCGCAGGCGGAGTAGCAGCAAACCAAGCCATTCGATTGACACTACAAGAACTTGCACACCAACATGGCTTTGAATTTATAGCGCCCCCTCTTTCCTTGTGTACCGACAATGCTGCAATGATTGCTTTTGCTGGTGCACAAAAGTTCGCCCGGGGAGAAAAAAATTCCTTTGATATTGCCCCTCGCTCACGGTGGCCATTGGATGAAAAAGCTGCTCCTTTAATCGGGACAGGACGCCGTGGAACAAAAGCATAAGAAAAACAAACCAACGCTTATATTCATCCATAGAACACAAGATAAATCATCATTTGCACTTTATCTGTTATCATTATCACTTATCACTGTAGCCATTTAACCTTTTGGAGACTGATTTCCTTGCCATATTTTTTCCTACCCAATACCATCATATTGAATGAACTTTCCAAACCAATATAGAAGGAATAGTTGCATTTCGCACGTTTAACGATTGACTTTAAGCCTACCCTTTGACACACATCCAAGCACCTTTATTTGCTAGCAGTAAACGAAATCAAAACTTCTCCATAGATTATAAAAAATTCCTAGTTTTTTGCCCCTCACTTTTTAGGAGCATAGGACGATTGCATCAGAGATGAGCAATCCCATAAAAGGAGAAGTTTTTATCAAAGAGGCGATAGGTGTGAAGCGGTCACGTTTATTAAAGGATGCTTCAACAAAGTAGCATTCTTTATAAAAATGTTCACCATCGTTGTGTTGTGCTATTTTGCAGTTTGGTTTGGATGAGAAGAAAGAACAAGGATGCATTTTGTTTCCTCATCCCTTCTGTTCATGCATCTGAACATAACTTCTATCATCTCCCTAACAACTGGTGTATTTTCCTCTCCATCAACAAACAAGCTGCTTGGATAACTGCATTCCAGTCCCCTGTTCTTAAGAAGAAAACACAAAGCTTAGCTCAAGGTTATTGACCACAGCAAACAAAGCACTTCAGGGTCAAATCTTGGCCCTGCTTTTTGCAACATTTCCCTCTCATGCTGCCCTTTCTCTTTCTATAATAGCCCACAATACAATCTATAGTTTCCCACACAGGAAGAAGTGAGGACAAAGAAAGGTAATATCACTCCTCACAGATTACCATCATAGTTCGTACGCTTAGGAAGAAGCCAGTCTGGCACCATCATTATTTTTGCCAACAACCCCCAATGGTGCAGACAGCTCTTGCATTGAGACGGTTCCTAAGAGGCATTTTTACTCTTTTCTTCAATATTTTTATCCACACAGCCAATCCGGCTTGTGACGTGGAAGCGAATAGTTTTGTTTGATCCAACATAAACAGGTTTGAAACGAGAGTATCTTAAGTATCTCATGATTATCTTTATAAACAAGATCTTGTACGAAGTTGATAAGCGCTTCCCAAACTGGATGCCAACGGTTTTTCTAGCACCAACCAGGACTATAACATTGATCGATGGATACTATGCCACTTACCATGGATACATGGATACATGGATGCATGGATGCATGGATGTACCTCATTTACCTGACGAAAGGGGAAACTCTCATCCTTGACTTCTGGCTTTTAAAATAAAATGAATGCTTTCAACAAAAACGGGTAGGGTTTTCAGTACTCACGCCCATCCTAACAGACTTACCATCCGTAAACGGTAAATCTTTTGCTGATTGCTGCACTAAAACACCTAGAAAGCATGGCGTATTCCTTTATCACAATTTTATCATTTCGGAAAAAAGGAAAAAACAAATCGATGATAAGCACTCTTTGTCCCCTTTAAAATCCAAAATCATTTTTAATAGTGCTATATAGATGTTTGTGATTTGACGAAATAATCTCATAAAAAAGGAGGTCTCATGGCTTATTGGCTTTTTAAATCTGAACCCCACAAATGGTCATGGAACATGCAGAAGCAAAAAGGTGCTGATGGCGAACAATGGGATGGTGTCCGCAACTATCAAGCCCGCAACAATATGCGCGCCATGAAATATGGCGATAAAGGTTTTTTTTATCATTCAAATAAAGGATTAGAAATCGTAGGTATTGTAGAAGTCTGTGCTGAAGTACACCCTGATTCTACAACTTCTGATCCACAGTGGGAATGTGTGGATATCCGTGCTCTGTTTGATATGCCAACCCCTGTTTCACTAAAACAGATCAAAGCTAACCCAAAACTGAAAAATATGGTCTTAGTCAATGCCAGCCGCTTATCAGTCCAACCTGTGACAAAAGACGAATGGAGAGAAGTCTGTTTGATGGGCAATCTTCATATAGCAACATATTGATTCATAATAATACATAATTTGATATTGAATGAAAGCAACAAATGCAGCAATATTTTTTTGTTTTTATTCTTTCTCTTCAGAACAAAAAATCATTTACTTTCATGTTACAAGAGAGAGTAATGTACGGAAAAAACTGTTTGAGAACAGATCCAATATAGCTCTTATGAATCGTTTAAATGCAAGAGAAGAAAGCACCATCCGGAGTTGAAAAATACAACAATAGCACCGCCACAGTCTGTTACTACATTAAGCGCAAGGATGGTGGCGCTTCATGGATTTTACATTTTATGCCATTCATAGACAGTACCGAAAGATAACATTGGGTGCAAATTGAGATGCTTAAGTAGGTATTTAAATAAGCAGCAAAACAGCGTGCTATTCTTCGAGAAGAGATGATCCGCTCATAGGAAAGTGACAAGCAAAAACCTGAAACCTGGGTCATTAATCTTCATTGTTTAAAAGATATTTCCTTTGAAAAGCTTTTGAAAACCATAAAGCAGAATTAAAAGAAGATGGTAAAAGTGGAAATGCTTTCATCCTAAACAATAATTTTAGTCCGTCGGCTAATATGCGGCAAAAGGCGTTCTAGATCACAATGAACGAGCGCAATATATCTTTCTGTTGGCGTGTATATTTTCTCGTGCTAAATGCATAAAATAGCACTCCCTTTTGCCATTTTCCGCCCTCTATCTACCTATTTCAATCCAAAACAAAGACAATTTCATAAAAACCATTTTCACGATGCATTTTTTAGCACTATTACAATAAGGAAGACGTACCAAACGATTATAATTGGCATCACCATTCGCATCACACCAACCATCCTATGCTCGAATACGGCGAAAAAGCAAAACGGAACGTGAGAAAAAATAATAAGAATTGCCACGAAATCCTCTCCTAAAAAACGCATATGTGCCAAAAAGATGTTGCACTGTTCACCTTCGCGCTTAAAAGCAGAAATACCGGTCCACCCTAAAGCACAAAAAAATGATTTTGACCAACGCACAAAATGCCACGTTCACAATGACCTGCTTATCGGCGAACAATCATAAAATGAACAAAAGTTTGTTTTTTATAGGATTCCTTTTCTAATTTTCCTTGCATGAAATCTCATTTTTCATGAAACTACTCTAAATCTCAACCAGTCGGTGCATTAATAGACCTTTATAAGGAAAAAAAATGAATTATTATAATCTTTTAATTGTTGAAAATGATGATGATTTGCGCCCTATGCTGGTAGAACAGTTGCAAATTCACAAAGAATTTAAAGTTTTCCAAGCGAAGACAGCTGAAGCAGGGATTAAAATAGCCCAAGAAGAAAATGTTGATCTGGCCATTTTGGGTACTGAACTTCCTGATCTTGCTAGCCATAAAGCCGTTAAAAAATTTCGCAATCAAGGATTTCGCGCCCCCATTATCATGATTACGAACTATGATACAGATTGCGACACCATTTTAGATCTTGAAGAAGGTGCCAATGATTATGTAACAAAACCCTTTCGTTTTGCAGTACTGTTGGCGCGGATTCGCGCCCAATTACGCCAATATGAGCAAAATGAAGATGCTGTTTTTTGTATTGGTCCTTATATTTTTAAACCTGGACAAAAACTCCTCATTGATCAGCAAGACAATAAAATTCGCCTCACAGAAAAAGAGGCTGCGATTCTTAAATATCTATCTTGCAACAACGACAAAATCGTCAATCGTGAAACACTTTTAGAACAGATTTGGGGCTATAATGAAAACATTGTTACCCACACGTTAGAAACCCATATTTATCGTTTGCGACAAAAAATCGAAAAAGATCCTTCCAATGCACAAATTCTCATTACAGATCAAAACGGATATCGTCTTAATATTTAAGTTTATCCAAAGTTACCGCTTCAACAACGATTTGCGATACCTTTAATTTTTCTTCTCTGAAAGCAAAATAAAACTCAAGACGAGAGAGAACTCTCACACGCTTGTGGCGACAACGCAGGCATAAAAACACGCCGCGACTGGCGACGCTGCACAAGCAAACCTTGATAAACATGTTTCCGCGCTTGACAGATTAAAAGTCCACCAAAATAAGGCAAAAGATAACGTGAAAATGGTTCATAAAGAAATGAAAACAACCGTGAGACATAACCCGAAGAAGGCATATAATGAACAACTTCTTGTACTGGACCAGAAATAAAATGCGTTTTTTCAAACAAACGCGCCATTTGTTGTCGACTATAAGGTTCACCATAACCAAAGGGTGTACAACCATTACGCGCCCAAAAGCCGGAGCGATTAGGAACAATAACGATCAAGTGGCCATTGGGAGCTAAAACACGCCATATTTCATGCAGTGTTTCGAATGAATTTTCTGTATATTCAAGTGCATGTATCAACAAAATACAATCAATCGAAGCATCAGGAAGTGGTAAATTTTCTTCAAAAACAAGTGCTGTAGCAACCTTATCGGCACAAGGCCAAGGTAAAGCACCTTGACAAGCTGGCATAAAAGCGAAACATTGTTGTGCACGTGCCCGCACCGCAGAAAGATAAGGAAGTGCATAACCAAACCCCATGACCCTTTTACCATTCAGATCCGGCCAACACAAATTTAATTTATCACACAGTGTTTCCTGTACACGCTTACCAAGAGCAGAAGCATAAAAATCTTTAAGTGTGACTATATCCAACTCAACATACCGTGTAGAAAAAAAATTCAAATATCACAGGTTTTAATATACCCCACTTATATGGACCTTTGCCTTTTCTCCGCAATAGCGAAAACTTTAGTATTTCATATTTTAAACCCAAATGACTCCAAAAGCAGCAGAATGTTTCTCCGATCATTTCACTAAACGCACTTTGATGGTATTTCTATCTTAAGACTTGCATCCCATAAAGGTTTTCAATGTACTATTTTTTACATTGATAAAGACAAAAAACAAAATGGTTAATTAAAATGAAGCAACTTTTCAAGATAGTTTTTTTCTACTTCTGGAATATGCCCCCTACTAAGGCGTTTGCGAATTTCTTCCAAAATCTGCCGTGCACGCATTTGATCACTTTTTTGTGGTATAATACCTTCTTGCCCTTGATCGATTTTTGAAGAAAGTGGACGTCCTAATGGATCTTCACGACCAGAAACAGCATTTTTATTATCTCCTGCTTCTTTGAGGATCTCTCGCATTTTTTCTAAAACATTTTGTGCACCTTGCCTTAATGCTTCTAAAGCATCTGACTGATTTTGTATAGATATTTGATAGTCTCCGTGATCAAGAGCAGCTTCTGCAGAGTTCATTTTTTCTTCTGCTTTTTTCAATTTGTCACTCTGTTCGACCTTCTGCTCTGACAATTCTTTTTCTAACGTTGATAATTCCGACTGCAATTCAGTCTGACGTTTTTTTAAAGATTTTCTTTGCTTTTCCGGCACATTTTCCCCAAAGCGTTGTTCCATTTCCAACTGATGTGTTTCATTGAGAATTTCTTGCTGACGACGCATTAAATCACCAAGTTGATCCATTTTCTCTTTCATTTGTGCAAATTGGTTCTTGCTCTGCTCTGCACCTTGATTGCCTTTTCGAACCTGCAAATGATCAAGAATCTGCTCAACTTCAGCCAATAACTGTTCAGCCGCGAAAGAAGAACCCATCTTAGCCATTTCTTCAATTAAATTTAGTTTTTTTTGTAATGTACTCTTTGAAAGATTGGGAAGGCTAGGATTGCTCTTGTCTTGTGCCTTTTCAGCTAAAGTGTGAACATAATCATCCATAGCTTGGCGTAAATTGGCCATAAGCCGTTCAATTTCTTTAGTTGGAACACCGTAGCGAAGTGCATCACGCAAAGCAGCTTGTGCTTGTTTTAAATTTTTCTGAGCGGATTCAAGCTGATTACCTTCAATACTTAAAGCAATCTGCCATAAATAATCGGCTACATTGCGCAAATCGCCCTCTGTCTCTGCCATAGAAAGTCTTGTCCATGCACTTTTTAGAACAAGAAAATGTATGGCATTTTGAAGCCCCTCCTCTGGACGCACAAGCAAAGTAGAAAGCATATCGAGTACGCGCTCTTTCTTAGAAGCATCAAGAGCCAGCAACCGACGCAATTCAATTACTGCACGAGCAATAGGATTCGAAAAAGCACGCTGTGGTAACGTCATGACAAAAGTTTTGCTACGGCCTTGCTGCCTAGCACCATCTTCTGTCACCAATGTAATTTTAACTCCCGAACCAGCCCATGGATGACCTGATACATCTTGTACCATCCGCATTTTACCCCTTCCATCACGCGGAAGAAGAAGTTGTATTTCAGGTGCCTTATAAAGGGAATCAGCACTTTTATGCTGATCAAGAAAAGGTTCTATTTCTACAAAAGCCTTTGTCACTCCATAATCATCATCCAACTCATACTGAAATTCTAACGAACCAGTCAAAATTCGCCCTGGTTTTTCCAACCAATGAATTGTCGGATGCTGATCCTTAATCACCTGCAAATGCCACTGCTGTTGCTTATGCCGTGATGATACAAATAAATCTGTTGAACATTCTAAGTATGTTTCAAAATGAACAATTGGATCATTTAAAGCCGTTTTTTCGCTTTTCTTAGAAAACAAAATTTCATGCGCATCCTCTTCAGAGAGCGCTTTTACTGTAACCCCAGCACCATTAACAACACGCACAACCATTTTACTTCCTTCAGGAACAGCAAAGTGTGTTGTCTCACCTTGTGTTAAATAAATAGGTGCAACGCCCGTATAAGCAGGTGGTGTTACCCAAACATCAATCCGCATTGACGTTTCATCAATGAAAGGCCGTAAATCGAACGCATCTGCCAAACGCCCCCCTAACGAGCCAAAAGAAAAACTAAAAGCACACACACAAAGGAGGACACATAAAGACCTAAGCGCCAAAGGGTCACAAGCCGCACTATTAGGATAAGCAAAGCCAGTTTTTAAATGGTATAATTGTTTTGCCATGCGGCGTTGATGTTCGCGCCAAATAGCTCCACGAAAACCTTCATCATTCTCAGAACATAAATGATCTGTTTGCACGCTTAAAGGCTGATTTTTTAGATTGTTTGCTTGCTCAAGACAACGATTAACTTCCCCGACAGTCGGAAACCGAAAACTGACAAGAAAAAATAAACTTCCTACAACAGAAAAAAGCATAAACCCAAGTAAGAGTAAATGTGGCCAATAACCTAGAATGCCAAAAACACCCAACCAACTAAGCGAACAAAAAACACTAAGAACCAAGAAAAACGGCAACAACCGTATCCATATCCGCTCAAAAAAGATGATACACCACATCAAAACGCGCGTACATAAAAGCTTTATTATTGAAAAATTTTTGATGTTTTCATTTTTCATAGAAAAACATTTGTCCCCTTTTACAGTGGTGTAATTGAGATCATAAAATGCATACAAGGCAATTTCCAGAAACTAAATCGTTTCATCAAAGTTTAGTAAAAATAAGAATATTTAACGATGCTCAATCCAATCTGGAATATAATCGCAGCCTATCAATTGCGCATAATCAAGGCGTGGACGAATGATCGCATAACGCGTATCCTGAACGAGAACTTCCGGAACCAAAAGCCGGCTATTATAAGTGCTCGCCATCACTGCACTGTAAGCACCAGCCCCCGTAATGGCTAAAAGATCGCCTGCCGCCAAGATCGGCACACGGCGATCTAATGCTAAATAATCACCGGTTTCACAAACTGAACCAACAATATCTGCCCGAATAAATGATGCATCCTCTGGTGCTTGTTTTACAAGTACCACATTTTGCCAAGCATCATAAAGCGTTGGACGTATCAGATCATTCATCGCAGCATCCACAACAACAAAATTCCGTCCTTCTCCTCTTTTTAAATAGATAACAGATGTCACCAACACACCAGCCTCGCCAATAATACTGCGTCCAGGCTCCACGATAATCTTAAGCCCTAAAGGTGCAATATGCCTCTTGACAAGTGCTGCATAATCAAAAAGAGACGGCACTGAATGTTGTTCATGACCATATGCAATACCAAGCCCCCCCCCAATATCGACATGGGTAAGTGCATATCCACTACTCGATAAATGACGCACAAAATCTGCAAAAATAAGGAATGCATCTTCAAACGGCTTTAGATCACAAATCTGACTGCCAATATGCATATCCACACCACACACATGAATGCCTGGCAATTGAGCTGCTTTTTTATACACATCCCATGCTAACGATAATGGAATACCAAATTTATTTTCATATTTACCCGTTGTAATTTTTTTATGGGTCTTTGCATCTACATCTGGATTAATGCGCAATGAAATGCGTGCCGTTTTTGAAAATGCAACAGCACGTGCCGAAAGTTGTTCAAGTTCAGGCTCTGATTCAACATTAAAACAACAAATATCATGCGCAAGAGCAAAATCTATTTCCTTTACCGTTTTGCCAACACCAGAATAAACAATGCAATGAGCAGGAATGCCAGCAGCAAGTGCGCGTCGCAACTCACCTTCTGAAACCACATCAGCTCCCGCCCCGTTTGCCGCTAAAAGTTGTAACACTGCCTGATTGGAATTAGCCTTCACGGCATAAGCAATCAAACTAGGCATATCTCGAAAAGCGTTTTGATAATCTTTAAAACGTGTAACCAGCGCATTAGCCGAATAACAATAAAAAGGAGTTCCGACATCCTGCGCCAATGCAGAAAGAGAAAGACCTTCAGCATGAAGGACACCCTGATTATAAGAAAAAAAATGCATAAAAACCTCTAGTGTATCAACCGATCGAGAATAAAAGGCTTATCTACTTTGTTTTTGGCAACAGATGCTTCTTGCGCAGGTTTTTCCATACTTGGAGGAGGCAATTCTAACGCGCCTTTACGCCCGCATCCAACTACAACAGCACCATAAAAAAGGACAATCATCAGACTCTTTAAAATAATTTTCATATGCCCTCTTTTCCTCCTATCGATCTTTTTCCTTATTTCTGGGTTAAAAATAAAATCACTCAGGCGTTTACAAGGCGTTTTTTCCAATGGGCAATTTGATAAAGTACTTCTGAAAGCACCTTACCATCAAAACTTTTACGACTTTTAATCGATTTTTCAACCGTTAAAACATCAAAAAGTGCTGCATTGATATCTGGACATATCGTTTGAAGCTCGTCCAATGACAAATCATTCAGGCCACATTTTTTCTTTCTGCCAATACCACAGCTTGCCCTGTAATATGGTGTACTTTACGAAGAGGAAGCCCTAATTCACGCAAAAGCCAATCAACAAAATCCGTAGGCTGTCGCATAACCCAAATCAGCTGCTTGTCTCATGCCTTTTTTATTAACTTCAAGATCCACCAATGATTCCTGTCATTGCTGCCAGTGATAATTCTAGACTCAAAGCACCATCAAACACATATTCCTTATCTTCCTGCCTATCTTTTGAAGAGGCAAAGGGTAATCCTTTCATCACCGTTAACAACCCAATCAATGCACCATTTATATATCCCTTTTTGGCACGCACAAGTTCGGCAGCATAAGGATTTCTCTTTTGCGGTATAATAGATGAACCCGTTGAAAGCATCCGATAAACGGATAAAATGAAATTGTGCACTTGACCAAAGGACAATTTCTTCTGCTAAGCATGAAAGATGCGTTGCACAAAGAACACCAGCGCTTAAAAATTCTAACGCACAATCACGATCTAAAACACTATCAATCGAATTCCGTTTTGATTCTTAAAAACGTAGCGTTTCTGCTGGCATAAAATGATTAATTGGAAAGCTTGTTCCTGCCAAAGCTACGGCTCCTTAAAGACGATTCATTCATTCTTTCAACCGCATCACGCATCCGCGATAAATCCTGACCAAACATTTCAACATAAGCCATCATATAATGACCAAATGTTACGGGTTGTGCCGGTTGTAAATGCGTAAAACTGGCATAAAGGTATGGACATGTGTATGGACATGTTGTTCTGCTTGAACAAGCAATGCTCTATCAATCCTTTTAAAGCTTGCGCTATTTTTTGCATTGTATCATGCACCCACAAACGAAAATCAACAGCAACTTGATCATTGCGTGAACGTGCGATATGCAAACGCCCTGCAACAGGACCAATTAATTCAGCCAGCCGCACTTCAGTATTCATGTGAGTATCTTTAAATTTTCGTGAAAAAACAAATGTGCCATTTTCAAGTTCTTGTCGAATAAGTTTTAAACTATGAACAATTTTTTCATAATCCGATTGTGAAATAATCCTCGTTTGTGCTAGCATCGTTGCATGAGCAAGTGAACCTTCATATCTTGTTGATGAGGCATTAGTTTTTTCTATAATTTCAGCGGGTCCTGCGACAAACTGGCTACCCCATCGCTACCCCACATTTGATTTTTGAATTTCCTATCCATCATATCTCCAAAGCATCCATTAATAAGGGCAAAAATTATGGTTTCTCAAATTCTTAACAGTACAAAACACAACAATAAAAAAATACAATTGCTCATCGCATTCTTTATCATTACCGTTGCCTTGAGTTTATACACAACAACAAGCAATCATAACAAGAGAGAGTCTTTCTTTTCCAATTTCATTTCAACGGCAAAAGCGCAACAAACAAACATCGATAAAACACGAATAGAAAAAAGAATGGCAATCAAAAAAGCAGCCAAAGGCTTTTTTACTCATATACGTTTTACTGATATGCCTTATGACATGAATCAACTTTCTTTTAAGGATATTCAAGGACAAGACCACAAACTCGCCGAATTTACCGGAAAACCGATGCTGATCAATCTGTGGGCGATTTGGTGCGCACCTTGTCGCATGGAAATGCCAGAATTAGCCCAATTAAAACGTGAATTGGGTGGAAAAAATTTCGATGTAATGGCCATTAATGTTGATCAAGCTGCTTCTCCTGAAAAAATTCAGCAATTTTTACAGAATGTTCATGCGGATAACTTGCTTTACTATCGCGATGAAACAATGACTATTTTCAACAGCGTGAGAAAACAAGGGCTGGCTTTAGGATTGCCTTTAACACTTCTCATCGATAAAAATGGTTATCTCATTGCTTCATTCAATGGTGCAGCTCCATGGGCCAATAACGATGCCAAAGCACTTATAAAAGCTGTCATAAGAGAAGCACAATAACCTAATAACCGCACTTTTTTAAACGTTGTAGAACTAAAGCTAGTGTCGAAAAAAAAGCAAAATGGTCGGTCCTTGGGACAAAAAAGACGGGGACCTCCGATCATTTTACCCTGTTCTCGCAAATCTTCCCTCAAATCGTGCATCGTCAAAGCTTAACCGATTGAGCTTGCATCAAAAGCAAGCCCTGTTGGCGAAAGACAAACATCCTGTGCGCACAACCCACGCTACTAAAGGGATATCACTGGTATCAGATACTCGCTTCATGCACATATTCTACGATCCAATCATTTGCACAATCGAATTCGCCAGAAATAACCACCCTTTCAAGAAACCCTTCATCTGGAAGGGAAAAAACGATTTTCTACAACAAATTTTTAAGTTGATAACGATTCACAATACGATAAATTTCAGCTTTGACAGGACAAGCACCCACATTAACCAACAAAGTGATAGCAGGTTTATTCGTGTTTTTTTCTCTTGGCTTTCACGCAACGACAAGTTCTTTCATTCATCTAAACATTGTAAATGATTACGATAAAATATTATCGCTGCATTTATTTCTCCCCCCAAAATAAAGATTGCACTCAACATGTAAAGAAAAATAATGGCAACCATAATAGATGTTAACCCGGCATAGGTAGAAATATAATTAAACATTGTTAAATAATGAGCAAAAGCAATAGAAGCCATAAACCAAACAAACATTGTTACTACGATCCCTGGTAAAATATCTATAAATTTCCGTCGCCCTGCCGGGAGCCATTTATGAACAATCAAAAGACTCACAAATAAAACAACTGCTGCGATGATGTAACGCCAGAGACGAATGACACCAATATATTCAGTAATGAAAAAAGAATGATTTTGCATAATTTTGATCAGCAAAGGTGCCAAAATTAATAAAAAGCTGATCACAACAAGACCAATAGCTCCAACGATTACAAAAAACAAACTTTGAAAACGACAAAATAACAAACTACGCCGATCAACCACGCGATACGCTTTATTTAAGGCTGTACGCAAAGCCTCTATTCCATTAGAGGCAAAATAAGCTGCTCCAATAACAGAAACCGTCAACACCCCTCCTCTCTGAATGGTTAAAACATTGATAATTTCCTTCGATAAAGGCTCTGCAATAACATCTGGCAATAATTGTACAAGTGCTTTGATTTTTTGCGGCGTATATGTAAAAGCACTGGAAAAACTGGCAAGAGAAGTTCCAAAAATAAAGAACGGGAAAAATGCTAAAAGCCCCGAAAGCGCGACATGGCTTGCAAAAGCACTCCCATTATCACGCCAATAATGGCTTACTGCATCAACAAGAATACGATAGCTATACCAAAAGATATCTCTTAACAAATCTTAATACTTTCTGGTAAAACTCTTACTTCGTTTATCCAAGCTTGATAAAAATCACCAAAATTTTAAAAACAAATATTACTCAATATAAAGGGTAACAATCCATATGGTCAAGCCTAGCCTATACCAAGATAAAAAAGAACGAATCAGCACATTTTACGCATCAAGAGTCAAAAACGACAAAGATTTGTACACACCAACCACCGATATGATAAAATAGATATACGCGTCTATAGAAATCCCCACCAAACGATACATAACTTTCATTGTAAGCTTGGATAAACGCCAGATGATCTCTTTTTTAATTCCATTCTGTGCCAGCCACAGCTGGAGAACAATCCTAAGTATAATGCGCCCCACGAGATTATCCACAAATAGCCCCTACACGAAAACAAAGAAAGCAATGCATAGACAAAGCAGCTAATGGCTTAATTTTTTTGTTTCTCCTGCAGAATCAGGAGTTCTTTTTGTCCATTATATGCCTATAATCACCAATAATAATCTGGCACACAATTAAAACCTTTTGAACCACGCGCATCTGCACCAGAGTAATGGCTTCTCTCACAATCGATAAACTTAAAATGAATAAAGAAAAAATATCTTATAAATTTCTGAAAAATCAGCAAAATTTAACAAAAAAGCTTTTTTACGTGCTCTCTTTAGAAACATTATGACGCCCAAAATCAGGAGCATCAATTTCCTGCCCAGCAGCAATAATATTGCGGCGAACAGCACGTGTACGCGTAAAAAAATTAAACAGTGTCTCACCATCTTCCAAACGAATTGCCTGTTCTAAAGAAGCAAGCCCTTCACTAAAACGGCTCAACATTTCTAAAATGGCATCTTTATTATGCAAACAAATATCGCGCCACATAACGGGATCAGAAGATGCCAAACGGGTAAAATCACGAAAACCTGAAGCGGAATAAGCAATGACTTCTGAATTCGTCACTTTTTCTAAATCACTTGCTGTTCCGACAGTATTATAAGCAATCAAATGCGGCAAATGCGAAACAATAGCCAAAACAAGATCATGATGTTTAGGGTCCATCTTCTCGACACGGGCTCCACAAGCTTCCCAAAATGCTGTCAATCGTGCTACAGCCGAAGCATCACTTTCAGCAAAAGGCGTTAAAATACACCAGCGATTCATAAACAAATCAGCAAAACCAGCATCCGGTCCCGAATATTCCGTTCCAGCAATCGGATGACCAGGAATAAAATGAACCGTTTTAGGCAATAAAGGTGCCATTTCTGCAATAACTAATGCTTTTGTAGAGCCAACATCACTGACAATCGCTCCAGGTTTTAAAGAATCATGAAGCGTTTTTGCCACTTGTGCACTAGCTCCAACAGGAACAGAAATAATAACCAAATCTGCTCCCTCAACAGCTTCTGCATTATTTGTTGTATAAAAATTCCCAAGGTCTAATTCGCGTGCTCTTTTCAGTGTTTCTTGACGACGCGTTGCAATAGAAATATGAGCTGTGAGATTTTTCTTTTTAATCGCTCTTGCTAAAGAAGATCCAATAAGACCAATGCCAATGAGTGCTATTTTTTCAAAATGAATATAGAGCATCTTTCACCTTTAAAGATTCTTTGAAAACGGCAACAAAGTCAAAATCCGTCCGTCTGTTTGTTCAAGAGTTATGGATCAAACATTTAAAAAACCATAACCGACAAGAGAAAAGAATTATTAAAGTTACGCACCGTCCAACAATCATCCGAGCAACCCATTAACAAACCATTTTATCTAGAAAATATACCTCCAAAATTGGTGATAAAAAACGTAGCATCAAGCTCTAAAACTTGTCAATTTATTGTTTACACACACGCATCACTACACAGGATACAAATGCTCTCTCACAAGTTGTTGATCAATAATAACAACCGCTCTGCACAAAATATCACCAAATTTTATTCCAAAAAGCTTTCTAAAATACAAGCAAATGCCAATTTTTCTTCACAGAGTGAGTAGCTTGGATTATATCGCGGAAAAATTTTAAAGCAGCAATATAAACACAGTTTTTTCAAATGCTGAAAACTCCGCTAAACAATTGATGCAAAAAGATGCCGTGATTTTAAAAACATTTTTTCTCCCTTCGATGCCATAAATCAAGCAAATATGAGGTAAATTTGCTTTTCCAACAAAGAAAATTTGATAAAAATAACACCCTTAACACCCTTGTTGATTAGACAGATTCCTTGACGAAAATGATGTTCGTCTTTTATCAAACGTATAAAAACAAACAATCTTATGAAAGAAAAATTTATTTCATAAAACTTTCAAATAAACTCTCATAAAGACAGCTCAATATTTAAAGTAGTCATTTGGCGGCGCGCAATAATTGCTAGTGCCAAAAAAGCTTGACGAATGATCGCTTCCCCCAAAAGTGGATTTTTACGGCTCTCTAAAACAGCACCTTGGAGGCGTTCCATGGCATAAGAAATTTGTTCCATACCCCAATAGTTCAAAGCATGTTCAATTGTCTTTTTCCGCTGAAAAAAAATTGGTGGCTGCGCTTGTGAGATCACTGTAAAAGCACTTTTACCCTCAACATCTATTTGATAGCGTAAAAGCTGTAATTGTTGAAAGTGTCTTTGCGCAGTATTCAAAATAAAAAAAAGTGCATTTTGTAGTGTTGCATGTCGGCTAAAATGCGCTTCAAAACCTGCTATATCTCCCAATAAAACAGCGTCGATCACTTCATCTTGAGAAAGCGCACTAACATCGCTTACCACAGCTTTCACATCCTCAAGAGCAATATGTGTTTTCTCTAAAGCATAAAGACAGAGCTTTTCTAATTCACCACGCGAAACAAGATGATCCCCTCCCAAATGATGGAGCAACCACTTTCGTGCATCCAAAGAAATGGTCATCTTAAAATGATCCAAAACTTCATTAACTAATGTATCAAGGGCACGGATATCATCCGCAAAACAGGGCAAAGCCATCGCGATTGACGCCGATTCAATAATATTCCGTAGCCCTGTCCCTTTTTTGAGATCACCTGCCTCAATAAGAATAAAACTTTTCTCTGGTGGTTCTTTTATTAAAATCTTAAGCACTGCAAGGAAGTTTTTTTGATGAGCGCCGTTAGACACCCATATCAAACGATCACCCCCAAAAAGCGATAAAGTACGCGCCTCATCTACCAATCGAGCAGGATCTTTATCAATTTCAGCAGCATCCAAACGAACAGTCGAAAAAGGATCTTCTACAGCTATCTGTGTGAGCTTAACAAAACGTTGTACACGCTCGCAAACAAGGCCACGATCAGGCCCGTAAATGAGAACAATAGGAAAAGAACGCGCAAAGCGCGTTAGAAAGTGATCAACTTCATGCGCTTTTTTTTGAGCCAAAACATTAATCCATTAAAAATCCATCATCATCAAGAATTTTACTATGAACCTTTTGGAACAGACATCTAAGATTACTCACATCCAACCTTTTACATTCTTCTTGCCGCACATCCAAAATCACTTTGCCCCCATGCAACATCAGCCTATGATCTCCATGAGAGAGAGCCTGACGCATAGAATACGTCACTATAATAGTTGTTAATTTTTTCTCTTCAACGATTTTTTCGGTCAACCCCATGACAAAATCAGCCATTCCTGGATCTAATACTGAAGTATGCTCATCAAACATTAAAACATCCGCATGTGCTAAAGTGGCCATAACAAGACAAACCGCTTGATGTTGCCCACCTGATAAATTGTTCATAGGATTATGAATAAACACCTCAAGACCGAGACCTAATTTGGCAATTTCATCTCGAAAAATTGCCGTTTTTCATGATTTAAGACTGACGCAAACCATGGCGACTCTCGCAAAGAGCTGCAAGCGCCAAATTTTCTTCAATTGTCAAAGAACCACAGCTCCTCATTAACGAATCTTGAAAAACACAAGACAACCCTCCTAACTCGCTCACTTATCAATTGTCGAGAAACATTTTGTTCATTGATCAACACTTTTCCCTCTGTAAGAAGAATGTCTTAGCCAAAACACTAAGCAAAGTTGATTTGCCGGCACCATTTTAGCCAATAACGGTAACAAAGCTACCTCAAAAGTGTTTGCGGTTTAAAAGCAACCCTGACATGAGAGAACTCAATTATGTTTATGCCTCCTCCAATAGCGTGATACAATAAAGGGTTGAAAAAACTAAAAGTGCAGTGATCAACTGAAGATCCGTCGACGTATCAATACCAATCCCGTGTGGCTCAAATGCAAACTGTACTGCCATGTGGTAATAGATCCGACAATACAACTGATAATACTCCAAAAAATATTACGCGGACGAAATAACGTTTCACCAATAATAATCGCTGCTAAACCGAAGACAATCGTACCAACTCCACCAGTCATATTGGTAGCAATCACGGTTTGAATGTAAAGAGAGCTTCCAAGTGCAACGCACGCATTTGCGAGCCCCATACCAAAATAAATTAACCCTGACGTATAAACTCCTTGCACCGTAGCTATACGCGGATTGGCTCCCATCGCTCGCATGGCAAGACCTATCTTACTTTCCAAAAAACGCTAAATCAAAAATACCACAACCAATAATACAGAACCAATAAAAAGAGGACACACAAAAATATCAGACAAACAAAATATGCCATAAAAAGGTGTTAAAGTAGTATTAACAAGCGCCAAATTAACATTAGCCCCTCCCATAATCCCCATAATACGAAGATTAACCGTATAGAGTGCCGACATTGTTAAAATTGAAGCCAAAAATTTAAAATACCAAACCACAAATTCAGCAAAGCTGTTAACAAACCTGCCACCATAGCTGCAAAAAAAAGCACACATCATAGCTGTCCATGGATTGAAACCTAAAAGAATCAAAACACCACAAACACATGATCCAAGAAGAAACGAACCATCAACAGTTAAATCAGGAAAATCTAAAATGCGAAACGAGAGATAAACTTCAATCGCAACAAACGCATAACTAAGACCTAACTCTATAAAACTGGAAAATGCAAATATTCCAAAGAGCACCAAATGAAAATTAACATGCTTTATCAGGTCCATATCATGTCAAGAAAAGCCTATTGAATAATCTTTGTTGCGCGTTCAATAACCGCTTGTGGAATAACAATATCAGCCTTTTTGGCTGCTTTCATATCAATTCGGATCATTATTAGCTGTTTGCACAACATCAATATCGCCAGGCTTTTCACCCTTTAGTATACGTACAACCAATTTCCCAGCATCAACTCAGAAATTTACGCCCTGCGTCATAAAAGGACCCTGCCTAATGGCATTGGCATCGACCATAAATAAAGGAATTCGTTTCTTGTATAACCTTTGTTGCTCCCTCTAAAAAGAAATAACCGTATTATCGCAGGAACAAAAATGATATCGACCTTACGAATTAAAGCCCGTGTTGCTGCTTGAACATCAGAAAGTTTAGGCATTGATGAAGGAATGACTTCAACTCCAGCTTTACTTGCAACATCCTCTAACATTTTCAGTTTTGAAAAAGAATTAGGTTCAGAAGCATTATAAAGATAAGCAAGCTTTTTCAAATCTGGTTTCACTTCTTGCAAAAGTTTAACACTTTCTGCAACATCTATACGATCAGAAGTTCTGCCACATTACCAGATTTGGTAAGCGAAGACACTATTTTAGCTCCGATATAATAAGAAATCGCAGCAAAAACAATAGGAATTTTTTTTCGTTGCCACAGGCATTGTTTGTGCTGAAGAGGTGCTAATAGCAACAATTACATCAAGTTTATCACCACCAAATTTACATGCAATTTGTGTTGCTGTAGAATGTAGAAATACTGCCCTACGCTGATAAAAAAGTGAGTTCAAATTTTTTATCAGCGTAGGGCACGTTCTGCGAGCACATTCTCCACCCTTCGCGGACTGCATCCGCAGCAGGATGCAACATAATCTGTATAATCGCTGCCTTAACTTTCTCTGTTGTTTTTGCAAAGCGATTCATCGTAAAAATAGCCAGCCATCATGGCAACACAAAAACTTACGACTCTAAATATCATCACTCCACTCACATGTAATAATCAAGAGGGACAATTTATTGAAAGAAAACTTCCAAAATCAATTTTTATTTCCACTTTTTAAATCTTGAAAAATAAATTCACATTGAAATGTTATTTTTTTGTTGCAATTCGCAGAATCCTAGGTCATACAAACAGCGTTTGAAGTAAGATATGTTTCAAATGTATGAGCGGGTGTAGCTCAGGGGTAGAGCACAACCTTGCCAAGGTTGGGGTCGTGGGTTCGAATCCCATCGCCCGCTCCATGAGTTGCGTAGTGATCTGTTTTAACAAAAGTCTTCTTCTAGAATGCATTGTGTGTAGTTTTTCGTCAGGTTTTGTACCGATTTATTTTTTCGAAAGCAATTTTTCAAACTTTCAAAGCTTTTTCTTCTTTTTACTGCTAAATTCTGATTTTCGAAGTTTTTTTGCTCTTCCTACTTAAGATAAAACTAAATATTAGACCATAATGCTTCAAAACAATCATTTTTTCGAGAATTGTTCCTTTATCTTTCGTTCCATAATTCACAAAAATGGTGAACCGGACCACGTCCTTTCCCTACTTGCAAAGCACTTGAAGCCGCTAAAGTATTATTGAGATAGTCTTTTGCTCTTTTTACCGCGCAAATTAAAGGCTCTGTCGGCAAAAGTGCTGCAATTGCAGCCGCAATCGTACAGCCTGTACCGTGATCATTGGGGGTTATGAAACGGAAGGCTTCAAGTTTCATAACCTCCTTAGAATCACAATAAAGATCTGGGCTGGACCGATCGTAATTGGCCTCATTTGTATGAGAAAGGCTGTTTAGATGTCCACCTTTTAATAAAACCGCACCACAACCAAGTGCCAAAAGCTGTGGACCATATTGGTACATAGCGTCTAACGACCATCTCACTTCACGTCCCAACAACATAGCTGCCTCAGGTAAATTCGGCGTGATCAGAGTTGACAGAGGAACAAGAACATCACGAATAATTTCAATCGCATCAGGCTTTAAAAGAACATCACCACTTTTTGCCACCATAACCGGATCAAAAACAATAAAACGAGCTTTATGGTAAGCTAAACGCTCTGCAATAGTTTGAGCAATTTGAGCATTTGCCACCATACCAATCTTAACGGCATCAACACGAATATCTTCAAAAACCGAATCAATTTGGTCGGCAACAAAAGACGCATCCAATGCATGAAAAGCACGTACACCTTGTGTGTTTTGTGCAACCACAGCCGTAACCACACTCATGCCATAGGCTTTCATTGCTGAAAAAGCCTTCAAATCCGCTTGCATTCCAGCACCACCAGAAGGATCAGTCCCTGCAATAGATAAAATCCGTGGAATAAAAAGAGTGTCTTGGCTAACCTGTAATTTCATCAGTCCCTTTCCTTATGTTTTTAAATATCAAAAAATAAATACCCTAAAAAGTAGATGTTTGAAAAAACATAAAAAAGAGATATTTCTTCGCGTAAAGTGGGCTATATACACAGTCTTCTTGTAAATATAAAATGGAAAATATAGTGCTTATCCTTCGTTCCCTTCTTTTTACATTCGCTTTTTATACAACAACTTTCATACAAATGATTCTTTACGCTCCTATCTATTTTTTACTGCCACGCAAAAAAGCATGGATTGTGCCTAAAACATGGGCGCGCGTTACACTCTTTTTGCAAAAACACATTGCAGGTACAAACTACGAAATTGAAGGATTAGAAAATCTCCCGAACGGAGCCTATATCATCGCTCCAAAGCATCAATCCGCATGGGAAACCTTTAGTCTCATCCCTTATTTTGATGATCCCGCTCTCATTCTAAAACGTGAACTGACGTGGATTCCATTTTTTGGTTGGTACATGGCAAAAACACAAATTATCCCCATTAACCGAACAACCCCCATTAAAGCCTTGAAAACCATCATACAAAAAGCAAAAGAAAAAGCAAAACAAGAGCGCCAAATTTTGATCTTTCCCGAAGGGACACGTCGACAGCCAGGTCAAGAACCAGATTATAAACCAGGGATTTTTGCTCTCTACAATGAACTGGGACTTCAAGTTGTTCCCATTGCTCACAATGCCGGTTTATATTGGCCACGCAACAATTTTCGCCGCTATCCTGGAATAATCCGCGTTCGCATTCTTCCTCCTATAGAGGCTGGTTTAAGCAAAAGTGATTTTATAGAGCGACTTGTCCAAAAAACAGAAAAAGCCTGTGATGAATTGCTTTTATTAGCAGCACAAGATTCTAGCCCTCCACCTATGCCACCCTGTGCTATTAAAAAGCTTCAAAAACTGAATCACTATGAAGCAAGACATTAATTTATAAAGATAATTTATCAATTTTCCTTTTACTGAAAAGACTAAAGACAGGAAGTTTTTCTCATTTCAAATCCTCTAATTTAGAATCAAAAAAACGTTTGCTTGCACATTCCAAGAAGAATTGATGTGGGAATCAAAATTGTTTAAAAAATAACGCAATATGCCTTTTATGAATCATCTTATTGCAAGAGCAGATACAACATTGGGAGCTGAAAAATCGAATAATGGTTCTGGTGTATCTTTTATAAGTGTAAAGGTGGTAGTAACCAAGAAATCTATCTTTTACTAACACTGCCGAGAGATGCGATGGGGGCAAGGTGAAAATGTCTTTTTGAGACACGACCGTGAATGATCAGCACAATGACTCACTGTTCTTCGTGAGGATTATAATCTCCTTAAAGAACGTGAAAAAAAAGCGTAAACTTCTTAGCAATTTTCATGATTTAAAAGATATTGTTTTCAATATTTTCGAAAGCCGTAAAACCAAAAAAAGGGAGATGGTAAAAATGGATGCTGATTTTTATCCCTGAAGAAAAATGGATACCATCATTAACCATTTGTCCCCTCTATTCTGGACTCAAAAGCATTGTGTGCTACATTAAAATAATTCTAAATCACGCATAAAAAGGAATTGGACTCATTGAATGCGACAGCTCCTCTATAACTTGTTTTTGTCTTTCATTTTGAATTTGACGAGTACTATCGTTCTGGCGCAACCCTTTATCTCTGTTGATGTTACAACGGGACGCATCTTAGAACATAATCAAGCTTTTGAGCGCTGGTATCCTGCCTCCTTAACAAAATTAATGACCGCTTATGTTATTTTTCGCGCTATGAGCATAGGAAAAATTTCATCCAACAAACACATTACCATCAGCGAATATGCAGCGAAAGCTCCCACATATCATTCAGGCTATAAAGCTGGTTCTGTTCTTACACTTGATACAGCCTTAAGTATCACCATGGTTAAATCTGCCAATGATTTGGCCATTGCTATGAGTGAAGCGGTTGCTGGTTCACAAAAAGCTTTTGTGCAACAAATGAATGCCGAGGCTCAACGTTTAGGCATGTTTGGAACCCATTTTACCAATGCAAGTGGCTTACCAGACCCACATAATTACTCCACAGCACGCGATATTGCTCTTTTAGCAGTTCAGATTCGCCGGGAATTTCCTCAATATGCCCATTATTTTTCTATTCCAGCCATTGATTTTGGTAACAAACGAAAGATTCAGCCCAATTCAAATAACCTCATTGGTCGTTTTGATGGAATAGATGGCATGAAAACAGGCTTTATTTGTGCCTCTGGCTTTAACCTTGTTGCCTCAGCAACCCGCAATAAGCGCACAATTATTGCTGTTATTCTAGGATCTAACACCATAAGTGAAAGAGAAGAAAAAGCTGCACAACTTCTTGAAAGAGGTTTTTTGCATCAAGGATCGCTCCAATCAACACTAGCAACACTAGAACCCTATGGCACTAAAATGATACAAGCAAGCGATATGAGACAACAAACATGCACGCCTGAAGCCATGAAAATGCATGCGAATTCTTATGATGATCAAGGCAATATTATCCTTAATTCACCTTTTATCGCTGCTTCGCCTTCTTCTTCTCTTCCTTTACCTGTACGACTCATTAGCACGCCACAGACACCTAAAATCAAAAGAAAACCTTCTATTCCGCGTAAAAAACAAGCAAACCGCCGCCCTATGAAAAAGGCTTCAAGCCACACTCGATGATCCTCTCATGAGAAAACAAAGCGCATTCCTCTTACGCTTATTACCAGCTTTCTAGGCTCTGGCAAAATAACCTTGCTCAAACGTATGGACACTCTTTTGGCTGATAGTGCTGCTATCATCAATGAATTCGGTGAAGTCAGTATTGACCACCTTCTGGTTTAAAAAACCATTGAACTTGCTAACGGTTGCTTATGTTGTAATTTATGCAGTGATTTCATTGATACATTAATCGATTTGGTTGATCGCGTTCATACAGGACATCTTAGACAACTCAATCGCATTATCATTAAAACAACAGGTGTACCTGATCCAAGCCCTATTTTACAAGCTCTTCTAAGCCATTCATTCTTAATGCATGCATTATCCATCGATGCTGTTCTTGCAACATTTGATACAGTAAGCACGCTTTTCATCTTTGAGCGCTATCCTGAAATACAAAAATAAATAGCGCTTGCTGACAAAATTATCCTCACAAAAACAGAACTGACTGACCAAAAAACACTTTCAAATACACTCCTCAGCACACTCAGAGTGATTAACCCGATGGCGTGGAATCATCGATATCTGTTCTGACCATTGGCTGTTTAAGTGCATTAATTAAGTAAAACATTATGGAATGAAAAAAGAAAAAATTTAGAACTTAAACAATGGTGCATTATTGTTCCACATGATTATACTCACCAGTGGACTATTCGTTCTTTTTCACTAGACTGTAAAAAGCCTATTGATTTCGCCACTATTAACGGCCTTTTTAGATCTCCTAAAAGAGCTTTATGACGCAAAATTACTACGGATCAAAGCAATTATCGCATTGCGTGATGACTCACATCGTCCACTTGTTTTGCACAGTCTACAGACATTTTTTATCCGCCAATAAAATTGTCAGCATGGCTAAAAGGAATCACTCAAACCCGTCTTGTCATCATCGTTAATGGTGTTGAAAAAGAAGTGATACAAAAACTCTTCAATGCCTTTTTAAACAAACCGGCAATAGATACTGCAGACAAAACCGCTATATTGGACAACTCCTTGATTATTCCAGGAATAAAGTTTTAATTTTTCTTCCGACCTTCAATAAATAAAATTCTTTGATAGATACGTTATGGACTTTCGAACACCTTCCATGATATCTCGCCGCAAGCGTTCACATATCCTTTAGAAGAATAAAAACATTCTGAAAAGTAAAGAGATCTGCATTTTGCAATAAAATGACACTCACTGTATTAAAGAAATTGAAGTTTTATTAGTACTGAAAACATAACGCTTTTTATAAACATCAACTGTTGGAGGCTTACGATTCTCCTCAAAGAAATCATAACCCTCTTTGAGCATAACCCAGAATTGATAATGAGGATCAGTGCTATGGCGCTCCATATTAGCGTTGGTCATCCGGAAAGGAAAAGCCTGCAATTGAAATTCTTTTTGTCCACCTCTAAAAGCATCCCGTGCAAAAGCATAAATCTGTGCCATATTCTTATCGCCCATGGCATAACAACCAACGGAAAAGCAAGAACCGTGTACCATAAGATTGCTTCCTGTACGACCATGCGCCTGATCATAAAGGTTGGGAAATCCTATATTAAAAGAAAGATAATATTTCGAATAAGGATTCATTTGATCTGCGCTAATCGTATAAAAGCCTTCCGGTGTCTGAAGATCCCCTTCCTTATATTTAGGTCCAAGCTGACCCGACCATTTGCAAATGTCATAGCGCGCCACCAGTACAAAAGGCCCAGAACGGGACTGTTTCCAAATTTCAGCAACATTTTCTTCCTTAAAAAATCTCATCATAATCGGCGCATAGGGATCGATATTATGCAGAACCATTTTATTTTGGACTTCTTGGGGGAGCGGCTGCTCAATTTTAGCACGAATAGAAGCCGGCAATCTTTCCTTGCATGCCGTTAATATTCCAATTGCAAACAAAACACATGCTGCGAAGATTCTATTGAATGTCATCGAATAAAACTCCAATCCATCCCCTTACAAAAAACCACTTATGTTAGAGACCGACCAATTTGAAGATATTTTTCCCAACGTTCTTGTTTAAGAGCCTGGCCCTCTTTGCCAATCATAGATTCTAAAGCAACAGAGATAATATTGCCTGTCGCATCAATCACAGCCTCTTTATCCCGATGTGCTCCTCCCAGAGGCTCTGGAATAATGCCATCAATAATCTTTAACTGGTACAGATCTTGTGCGGTAATACGCAGATTCATTGCAGCATCTTTCGCGCGGGTTGGGTCACGCCATAAAATAGAAGCGGCCCCTTCTGGTGAAATAACAGAATAAATCGCATGCTCCAACATATAAACTTTGTTGGCCGCAGCAATTGCGATCGCCCCACCTGATCCTCCTTCTCCAATAACAACCGAAACAACTGGAACTTTTAAGCGCAAAGTTGCTGCTGTTGATTGAGCAATTGCTTCTGCTTGACCGCGTTCTTCAGCACTCACACCAGGATAAGCGCCTGCCGTATCGACAAAAGTCAGGAGTGGCAAACCAAAACGGTCAGCCATTTCCATGATACGTACAGCTTTACGATATCCTTCTGGACGCGCAGAACCAAAATTATAGCGCAAACGTGTTTGCGTATCGTGACCCTTCTCCTGACCTATGTAAGCGATTGCTTCACCTTTAAAGCGTGCGAACCCCGCCTGAATAGCCTCATCTTCAGCAAACTTGCGGTCTCCTGCCAAAGGTGTGACATCACTCAATAGTCGTGCAGAATAATCCATAAAATGGGGACGATCAGGGTGGCGAGCTACTTGTGTTTTTTGCCACGGCGATAATTTTTTATAAATATCACGCAATGCCGTTTGGGAACGCATTTCAAGACGCGCGATCTCGTCTCTCATATCAAGACTGCCTTCTTCTTGAGAAATCTTTTTTAATTCAAGAATTTTCCCATCGAGATCAGCAACCGGTTTTTCAAAATTAAGATAATTATACATTGCACTCAACTTATTTGGTGTAAGTTATATACTTATAATTTGCTTTATAAAGTATTTTTCAAAAACATCACCTCTTCTTTACTTAACTTTCTGCGCCCTCTGCTCGTCAGCAAGTGGATGATGCTCATTGACTAAACGATAAAGTCCTGCTTCCAAAACATGTGTATAAATCTGGGTTGTAGCGATATCAGAATGGCCTAACAAATGTTGAACTGCACGCAAATCAGCACCATTTTGCAAAAGATGACTAGCAAAAGCATGACGCAACACATGGGGAGAAAAGCCACAACTTTTTATCCCTGCTCTTCTTGCAAGACCTTTCAGCTCCCGTGCAACAACCTGACGAGCAATATATCCCGTCTCTGAACGCGCAGGAAAAAGATAAGGACTCGCAGCATCCTTTCGCTGATCACGCAAGCTCAACCACTGTGAAAGAACTTGGCATGCTTTTTTCGATAAGAGGACTATACGTTCTTTTTTGCCCTTACCGCGAACTAAAATACTGTACTCCTTCCCGCGGACAGCCTGCACCGGAAGACTCACCAACTCACTGATGCGCAGCCCTGTTGCATAAAGCATTTCAATCAATACCTGAAGACGCAATGCGCGGAAATGACCTTTGGACCCATAATCTGCCTGATTGACTTCCAACTGCGCCAAATCAAGCAATTTTGTCACCCCATCCTCACTTATAACTTTGGGCAAAGGACGCCCCTGACGCGGTGCATCAAGATCATGCGAGGGATCATCAACTCTCATTCCCTCTGCATAAAGAAATTGATAAAACTGACGCAAAGTCGACAAACGACGCGCTTGTGAAGACGCTGCAAAACCAAGAATATGCATGAGCGATAAAAGACCAATTAAATCTTCTTTTTGTGCTGAAAAAAGCGAAACAGAGTGCAAAGACAATTCGTCTTGTGCCCATTGCAAATCATGCTGATAAGCTGCAAGTGTATGCGTAGAAGCCCCTCGCTCCGCACTCATCATCTCGAGAAAATGATCTATCACAGCATTACTTTTCATTTCATTGATTCGCTTCTGAAGAAAGGTTCCATGAATCCAAGGGGACATCAATATACATATCCACAGTTACCGGTTCAACCCAAACCACGAGAATGACCATTATACTGAAAAGAACAGCAAGCAAAATGAAAAGAATCATCAAAAATCTAGTCAATGTTGGCATAAGATAATACTATCCAAAAATACTCTATCACTTAATCATGCCTTATAAAGATTAACAGGAATTGACTTTAAGGCGGATAAATGCCGAAATAAAGTCATGAAAACTAATCATCCCGAACATATCCCGATAACACAAATAAAAAAGCAGCTTTTATCGTCTCTTGATAAACGAGCACTTGTACTTGTTGGTCTTATGGGTGCAGGCAAATCAGTAATCGGAAAACGCATTGCTACCATGCTCGGTTTGCCCTTCTACGATTCTGACCAGGAAATTGAAAAAGCTGCACAAATGACAATCATTGAATTTTTTAAAGTTTATGGTGAATCAGAATTCCGTGCTCTTGAACAGCATGTTACTCTAAGCCTCATGAAAAAAAGTCCTCTTGTTTTAGCAACAGGTGGCGGTGCCTACATAAATAAAGATATCCGACAAGTCATTAATAAAAATGGTATATCTATATGGCTCAAAGCAGATCTTGATATTCTCATGAAACGTGTTTCGCGACACCCAACGCGACCACTCCTTCAAACAGCAAACCCTAAAGAAACCATGAAAAAACTCATGGAACAACGCTACCCTATCTATGCAAAAGCAAACTTAACAATTAACAGTTATAAGGAAAGCCGCCATACTGTAGCACAAAATGTTATACGGTCTGTACAGAACTACATCTATACAGAAATTAACGATAGGAATAACCAGCATGCAAACCAAGACCGTCACTGTTAAACTGGACAAGCACTGTTACGACATCATCATTGGTCCAGGTCTGGTCGCACAAGCTATTTGGCAGATTAAGCATTCGCTTCACAAAAAAGATCTTCATCAAACGCGTTTTGCACTTGTTACAGATAGCAATGTTGCATCTCTCCACTTAGATACATTACAAGCAGAATTAACAAAAAATAAAATCCATACTGTTCCAATTATTGTCGAAGCAGGCGAGCAATCAAAATCATTTTTAACTCTGCAAATCGTCATTGATAGAATTCTCGCTGCGCGTTTAGAAAGAGGCGACTGCGTCATTGCTTTTGGTGGTGGTGTCATTGGCGACCTAGGAGGGTTTGCCGCAAGTATTATACGCCGTGGAATGAACTTCATTCAAATGCCCACAACGCTTCTCGCACAAATTGACTCTTCTGTTGGGGGAAAAACGGGAATCAATAGCCGATATGGTAAAAATCTTATTGGCGCTTTTTATCAACCGCAATGCGTTATTGCTGACACGTGTTTCCTTGATACACTACCATTACGTGAATTTCGCGCTGGCTACGCGGAAATAGTCAAATACGGTCTTATTAGCCAGCCTGATTTTTTTGAGTGGCTCGAAAAAAATTGGCAAAAAATTTTTTCGAATGGCCCAACACGAACGGAAGCCATTGTCCGCTCATGTCAGTTTAAAGCTGACATTGTAGCACGCGACGAACACGAAACAGGAGAACGTGCATTATTAAACCTTGGTCATACATTTGGACACATGCTTGAAACAGCAACTGCTTACGACTCAAGCCGTTTAATCCACGGCGAAGCTGTAGCAATTGGGATGGTTCTAGCACACCAATTCTCTGCTCAACTAAATTTAATAAACCCCACCCTCATACAACGCGTTGAAGCACACCTCAAAGCAGTGGGATTGCCTACGCAGCTAAAAGATATCCCAGGGAAGCTCCCCGAGGCTGAAACATTGATGACTCTCATTGCGCAAGATAAAAAAGTTTCGCAAAACAATTTGACCTTCATCTTAACGCGCGGCCTTGGTCAATCATTTATTGCAAAAACTGTTTCACCAGAAACAGTTTTGGCTTTTCTGGAACAAAAATTGGCGGAAATTCGTTAATTCATATTGAATATAATTGATTCGTTTTTATACTTCTATTACAAGGATTAATGATGATGTCTGCGTAGCTCAGTAGGATAGAGCACAGGATTCCTAAAGAAATTGGGCACTTTAAGGAGAAATCCTCAAAGTGAATCTGCTCAAATTCGGGGAAAGCTTCATGGGAGACTATATGCCAATCCCGAGCCAACCCTCTCTTCAGAGGAAGGTGTAGAGACTGAACGGGCAGCACCTAAAGGACAAAAGCTCAAGGTGAAGAGACAGTCCAGACCACAAACAGCCTGTCAAGCTGGCGATGAAAATCGAAGTGGTATGAATCCTGGGGCCGCAGGTTCGAGTCCTGCCGTAGACACCATCGTATAAGTCAAATTATTCTTTCTGCACAGTAAGGAAGTATTATGAAAAAAACTTTACACATTTTAGGATTTTTCTCCGCTTTAAACCTATCACTCTTCAGCTTAACCAATGCCTTCGCTGGTTCTTTAATCCTTGAAGTACCAGACAATCCAGAACCAACAACACAGACCATTGCTTATCAGTGCGATACTGGAAAAAGTAAAAAGCATGTTGAAGCAGTCTATCTTAATGCTGATAATATTTCGTTGGTTGATTTCAAATGGAAAGGTGATCGCGTCATTGCCGCTAATGTCATTGCTGACACGGGAGTAAAATATGCAGGGGCCCAATACATCTGGTGGAAAACCAATAACGAAGTCATGCTTTATGATCTTGCTCATGACCCAGAAGAAAAAAAACCTATCCTCTGTAAAGATCAATCAACATTATTATTCTGAATAACATTTAGAAAGTATTATGAAAAAAAAACCTTTTACTATACGATTTTTCGTCATTTTAAGTCTATCACTCTTCGGTTCAATCAATGCCTTTGCTGATTCTTTAATCATTGAGATACCAGATAATCCAGAGCTGATAACTCAGACAAGTTCTTATCAATGTGATATGGAAACAAACAAAGAGCATGTTGAAGTAACCTATCTCACTGCCGGCAACATTGCGTTAGTTGATTTCAAATGGAAAGGAAAGCGCATCATAGGTTCCAATGTCATTGCTGCTTCTGGAGCAAAATATGTGGGAGGTCCATATATTTGGTGGACAAAAGGAAACGAAGCCTTACTTTATGATCTCGTTAATGATCCAAAAGAAGAAAAGCCCATCCGCTGTGTAGAAGAAAAAAGCACGGAGTAAAATAGAGCTGTTGCATTTCAAAAACTGCGTTGGCTTTATTGGCTTTCATCACATAATGTTTTTTCTGATTCGGGAAGCTTTTCTTCTGTCTGATGTAATAAAAGAGCCAGCGGCTTTTCTGACTGATCGTCTGAGTGGTGTCGATAAGCCGCTGCCTGTGAGAGCAACATGGAAGCGACCGGTGCTGTTAGGAGCAAAAAAAGCATCAGCAATATTTCATGAAAAACAAAATGATGATCCACAAGCATTGAGTAAAGAAACGAAGAAATGAGAATGCTGCCAACGCCCCAGCTTGCAGCCACTGAAAGCATATGCAAACGCTCATAAAAACTGGAAAAACGCACTAAACCTATCGTTCCTATCAGTGTCAATCCAGATCCCAATATTAAGAAAAAAGTGATAACAATAGCGACTGCAAGCGATACATCATCCTTCATTCAATAACTTCTCCACGCATTAAGAACTTCGCCAAAGCGATACTTGAAACAGGACCTAAAAGCCCAATAATGAGAGCCGCTACAAAATAAATAGTTGTTCCTGAGCGAATATCGAATGTAAGAAACAAAAGAATAGCGGTTATATAAAGAGCATCCAAACCAACGATCCGATCCTGCGCCCGTGGACCACGAATCAACCGAAACAGTGCAAGGATCATCGCCACACTTAAAAAAAACTGCGAAAAGAAAAGCCCCCAATAAAGGATCATCATGCTCATGAGAAAATCTCCAAAAGCAGTTGCTCATACCGTTGTTTGATCAACTGTTGGTAATTATATCTATTTTTTAAATTCAAGACATGAAGCAAAAGTTCACCATTTTTTCTATTATAGGCAATCCAAACAGCTCCAGGAGTTGCTGAAAGTATACAAACTAAAACAGCCAAAGCAATGCGACTTTCAAGCAAAAGAGGGACCACAATAAAACCCGACTGCTGTTCTCGAGATCTTTTTGTTAAAACAAACCAAGCTACTGAAACATTTGAGGATATAGAATCTATAAATACTCGAAAAATGAGACGAAAAACCGCCCACCAACTTCTAATAGTGATCTTTTCCGGTTCAAGAAGCTGCCTCATCCAACCAACAAACAAAGCAATTATAATGCCTAAAAGCAATTGACCCAAATTAAAACCATTTAAAGTCAGCCACATAAAAACAATTGCCGCACCGAAAAAAGGGAAAGGACAAAAATATTTCATCGACTCATTTCCCTCTTTTCGAGAAAAAAATCATCTAAAACGCTCCCAATGTAATTCTGAGGTTCATACAAAGTCTTAGCAGTTTCATACATATAATGACTAACAGGACCGGCTACAATTGTTATAAGAAAACACAAAGAAAGGAGAACAGCAATAGGCGCAAATTCTATCACTTGTACACGGGGAACCCTCCCTTCGAGAGAAACCCAAAAAGTTCGAACACCTATTCGTGTCATAGCAATCAAAGTTGCAAAACCAGACATGATGACAAAAAAAACAAAAAGCCAATCATGGTAAACCGGTAGAGAAGCAGAAAAGTCCTCTTTACTATGATTTAAAACCGCCATGAACATCATAAATTTAGCAAAAAAACCAGAAAAAGGCGGCAACCCAATAATCAAAATGGCACAAATACCAAAACAAGCCCCGAGAATCGCCAAGGTTACTGGAAAATAGGTACCAACTTCATCTTCTTCCTCATCTTCATCATCGCCATACACTTCCATTGTAACAGTCAAAACATTGGCAGCTATATCTTGACAGCGTTCAACTAACTCCACCAGAAGAAAAAAAGCGCCGAGTGCTAAAGTTGAAGAAACAATATAAAAAAGTGCACCTGCTATAAGTGCTATATTGCCAATTCCGATTGTTGCTAACAATGTACCAGAAGATACAAGAACGCTATAAGCCGCTAAACGCACCAAGACCTGACTTGCCAATACTCCAATAAAACCAAAAGCCAGAGTGGCAAGTCCACCATAAAACAAAATCGCATGACCAAAATGGCTAAAATATCCACTTTCAGGACCAAACCATAGCAGTGTTAAACGTAAAATGATATAAATACCCACCTTGCTTAAAAGTGCAAAAGAAGCTCCAACGGGCGCTACTGCTGCACTGTAAGTCGGCATCAACCAAAAATTAAGCGGCCACATACCTGCTTTGAGCAAAAAGGCAATTCCCAAAAATGCAGCACCTATTTCGAATAAAACAATATCCTCAGCAGCTATATGCTTTATTTTGATAGCTAAATCGGCCATATTAAGAGTGCCCACAACTCCATAAATGAGTGCTGTACCAACTAAAAAAAGTAACGAAGCAACAAGATTAACCACAACATAATGCAACCCTGCACGCACACGTGACTGACCAAAACCATGCAAAGCAAGCCCATAAGAAGCTGTTAACATAACTTCAAAAAACACAAATAAATTGAACAAGTCACCTGTTAAAAAAGCACCATTTATCCCCACCATGAAAAATTGCATCAGTGACTGAAAATGAGGACCAGCTTTGTACCAATGAGCTCGCGCAAAAACCAACGCAGCAGTGATTAACAAGCTGGAAAGCAAAAGCATCATAGCGCTTAAACGATCAAGAACCAAAACAATTCCGAAGGAAGAGGGCCAATTTCCAAGCCGATAAACATCCAAAGCTGGTGCTATTTTAAGAGTACGAATAATCAATAAAACAGCAATAACAACCAACAATCCAGCAGAAAAAAGGCTTATTAATGATTTAAGTTTTGAACGGCGTTCATCATAGAAAAGAAGAAGTGCTCCAGTAATTAGTGGCAAAAGGATAGGCAAAATAAGGAGATGATGTACCCCAATTTTCATCACTGAACCTCACGTCCATCAACGTGATCTGAACCCGTTAAACCGCGTGAAACCAGAAGGATAACCAAAAACAAAGCTGTCGTTGCAAAACTAATCACAATTGCGGTTAAAACCAAGGCCTGTGGGAGAGGATCGACATAATTAGCTGGATTGATAACAGTAGTAGGATCAACAATTGGCGCAGCATTACTGCGCGGTCTACTCATTGAAAACATGAAAAGATTGACACCATAGGAGATTAAAGACAAACCAAGAATGACCTGAAAAGTTCGTGGACGTAAAACAAGCCAAATGCCTGATCCGATAAGAACACCGATGCCTAAAGAAAGAACAATTTCCATTAATTCTCCTTCTCTCTCGAAACAGGTTTTTTACCGATTCGGTAACTACGAATCGACTGATGTGCCAGCGCAATTAAAATGAGAACAGTTGCTCCCAACACAAGAGAAAGCACACCAAAATCAAACAAAAAAGCAGATGCCATTGGAACATTTCCAATTAACGGAAGATACGTATATTGAAAAAAGGACGTTAAAAAAGGATACCCAAAAAACCAAGCCCCTATTCCCGTTGCTACGGACAACAATAAGCCAAAGCCCATCCAGCGCAAAGGCAAAACCCTTAAATGGTTTTCTACCCAACGAATATCACGTGCAAGATATTGTAAAATAAAGCCTATCGCTAAAGTCACACCACCAACAAATCCGCCTCCTGGGAGATCATGCCCTCGCAAGAATAAATAAATAGAAAAAACAATAATAACTGAAAAGAGCCACTCCGTAATAACACCAGGAACAGCTAGATAATTCAATATTGTATCCCCCACATTCTGACCAGGCTGTGCCATATCAAAAGCTTTCTGAACACGTTGCTGAAAAGGCGCATCAATACTTTCAGGAGCAGGACGAAACCGTCGCAAAAGAGCAAAAACAGTGAGAGAAACAACACCCAAAACCACAATTTCCCCCATAGTATCAAAACCACGGAAATCAACCAACAAAACATTTACAACATTGCGACCACCAGCACTGCAGTAAGCATGAGTCAGAAAAAAATCAGAAACTGTCTGACCTTGAGGGCGTGTCATCACTGCAAAAGAAAGCCATGCTACACCAGCACCTCCCACAAGTGCTATGACGAAATCACGGACACGACGTAAGCGAACAAAAAAACGAACGGACATTGGAACAGGATGATGCAAACGTTTAGGCAACCACCGCAAACCAAGCAATAATAAGACAACTGTCACAACTTCAACCACCAGTTGTGTTATCGCTAAATCAGGTGCAGAAAGCCATAAAAAAGTCGCACAAGTCATCAAACCAGCTCCCCCTAACAACATGAGTGATGCAAAACGATGAAACTTTGCTTGCCAAGCAACTAAAAGCGCACATAATCCGCCAACCAACCAAAGAGCGAGAAAAGGAATATCAAGAGGAAAAAGTGGTAATGGCCCCGCTGAAATGAAACCATCCCACCAAAGTAAAAGACCAACAAATGCAAAACACACAAAAAAAATACAGTGCAACTGTATCTGCAAACAGCGTGTTGACAAAGCAGATTCCACTGCACGTGCCCATTTCCAAGAAATAATCACGAGAATGCGTTCAAAAATACGTGGCCCTTTCAAATGACGAAAAAAAGGGGCTCCATCATCACAGGATAAAAAATAACGATGTCCGACAGCATAGAGTAATCCGCCTCCTAATAAAGCAACAAAGCTCATCATTAATGGAGTATTAAACCCATGCCAAACAACCAAACTATAAGGGATTGTCATCGGTCCTAAAACAGATACGACTGCATTATCTAAAATGGGCCCTATTGTGAAATTAGGCAAAATACCAACCGCCAAACAAATAAACACCAAAAATTCCATTGGTAAACGCATAAAATGTGGTGGTTCATGTGGAGTTTTGGGTAAGTTGATAGGTTTTGGTCCTAAAAAAACACCATGAATAAAGCGTACAGAATAGGTGACACTAAATAGGCTAGCAAGCGTTGCCACATAAGGTGCAATCCAATCGAGCCATGATTCCATATGTTTTTCAACAGCTTCAGCAAAGAACATTTCTTTTGATAAAAAACCATTCAGCAAAGGAACTCCGGCCATAGCTGCACTCGCCACCAAAGCGAGAGTTGCTGTAATAGGCATAGAGCGATAAAGACCTGTCAGCTTACGCATATCACGTGTCCCCGTTTCGTGATCAATAATGCCAGCTGCCATAAATAAAGAAGCTTTAAAAGTAGCATGATTGGCCATATGAAAGATCGCCGCAACACATGCAAGTGGACTATCAAGACTTAAAAGCGTTGTAATCAATCCAAGATGACTAATGGTTGAGTAAGCAAGCAGACCTTTTAGATCTTGCTGAAACATAGAAAAATAAGCGCCAAGCAGCAGTGTAGAGAGTCCTGAAAAACCAACCAGCCAAAACCAGGATTCTGTCCCGGATAATACTGGCCATAAACGAACAAGCAAAAACAACCCTGCTTTTACCATTGTCGCCGAATGCAAATAAGATGATACAGGTGTTGGAGCAGCCATCGCATTAGGCAACCAAAAATGAAACGGAAACTGTGCGCTTTTTGTTAATCCTCCCAATAAAATACAAATAAGGACAGAACCATAAAGAGGATTTGACCGGATCATATCTCCAGACTGCAATACCTTATCCAAATCAAAACTGCCAACGATATACCCAATCAATAAAACCCCAATAAAAAGGGCAAAACCACCAAAACCTGTGATTGTTAAAGCCATACGTGCACCATCACGCGCGCTTGCATTATGGTACCAATAGCCAATCAACAAAAAAGAAAAAACACTGGTGAGTTCCCAGAAAACTACCAAAAAAACGAGATTACCCGACAAGACTATTCCTGTCATTGAACCCATAAAAGCTAAAAAAAAGGCAAAAAATCGCGGTACGGAATCCGCCGGATCCATGTAATAACGCGCATAGACGACAACAAGCAACCCAATTCCTGTAATGAGCAAGCAAAAAAGCCACGACAAACCATCCATACGAAGAATCAAATTACTCCCCCATTCTGGAAGCCAAGAAATATCTAAACGCACCACACGGTTTCCGTGAACTGCTGGATAAAGCATTATTGTAAAAAGAAGCCCGAACAGTGCAATAACCCCAGCAAACCACGCTTCATTATTTTTTGCTGTCGAACGAAAAAAGCTAATAACAGCACTTCCAGCGAAGGGAAGCAAAACCAGCAATATCAACATTGCTTCCCATGTTGTCATTCTTTAAGCTCCGTCTTGGCTTTAACATTTTGTTGATGACAAAATGAAAATTTACATTTTTATCACCCCATTTTGCCCTTACAATAATAAGATTTAATAAACCTTAAAAATATTTAAAATTTTTACAAAACAACCATTGGATGAAAAACTGCTCAACACACAAAATGTCTTAAAAAATTTTCATCTTTAACATTTTCTATCCCTTAAAAAAGTGAGAAAGACACTGCTTACGAGGTCCATGAAAAGGCTGATAGCTATTATCATTTTTATTGTAAGAACGATAACGCGCACGACAAGAATCAACATGTTGTTTGAGCATCCATGGCTCTTTTTTCTCTGAAGAAGAAATCAAAAGCATTTTTTTCGAAGCTAATATTGCTTTTAATGGCACATGCTTTGTATTTAGATGTGGAAATGCAACGAATGCCGTTTTAGGATACCACCAATCGTCACTATATTTACGATAACCGCGTCGATAATGACGATAGCCTTTGAAACCGTTAAGTTCCCTGCGCCCTGTAAAAATTAAAGGAGCCACATTTTCTTGAACTGGAGATGCGTGAGATGCCTTAACTTCAGTATCGCTTTTTTGCGCAGAATCAGTGATATTGGTTACTATTGTAAAAACACTTCCGATGAGTGCAATAATCAAAGCATAATACGAACTCTTCATTATAGGCATAACACAAATCTCACAAAAAACGAACCAAAATTAGATTCCAGACAATCTCTCTATCACTAAACGATACGCAGATTCTCTTTTATGCTTCTTTTTCACTTGAGACATTCTGCTACTCCATGTACTAAACGTTGATCTCAAGAATAAGATCCTTCAAAAATGAATGGATAAACAATGATTAGAACTCCCTATTATCTTATCGATAAATCTAAACTCATAAGGAATATGGAAATCATCACTCGCGTAAGAGAAATGTCAGGAGCAAAAATTTTGCTGGCTTTGAAATGCTTTGCTACGTGGAGTCTTTTCGATTTAATGTCCGAGTATATGGATGGAACAACATCATCATCGCTGTATGAACTGCGTTTAGGAAGAGAAAAATTTGGTAAAGAAACTCATGCTTATTCAGTTGCCTGGGCAGATGATGAAATTGATGAAGTTTGTAATTATGCCGATAAAATTATCTTTAATTCCATCCAACAGCTTCAACGTTTTTCTAAAACACCAAAAACTATTCAACGGGGTTTAAGGTTAAATCCAGGAATCAGTGCATCAAACTTTGATCTTGCAAACCCCTCTCGCCCTTTTAGCCGCTTAGGCGAAACTAACCAAAGCGCTATTAAAAAAATTTTGCCTCTCATCAATGGCTTAATGATCCACAATAACTGTGAAAATGCTGATTTTAATCTTTTCGACAAAATGCTTAGTCATATGGAAGAACAATTCGCAGAACTCTTTGCTGCGGTTGACTGGATAAGTCTTGGAGGTGGAATCCATTTTACGGCTGAAAATTATCCTCTAGAAACTTTTGCAGAACGCCTAAAACACTTTTCAAAAACCTATGGAGTCACCATTTTTCTAGAACCAGGAGAAGCTGCTATTACCAAAAGCACGACACTAGAAGTAAGTGTACTTGACACATTGGAGAATGAAAAAAAACTCGCTATCGTTGATAGCTCAACAGAAGCCCATATGCTTGATCTTTTAATTTATCGTGAAAACGCCAAACTAGAACCCAATCAAGGTCCCCATGAAATTATGGTTTGCGGAAAATCTTGTCTTGCTGGTGATATTTTTGGAACATTTCGGTTCCCTGAACCCCTTAAAATAGGTGATAGATTATCTTTTCAAGATGCTGCAGGCTATACAATGGTCAAAAAGAACTGGTTTAATGGCCTTCAAATGCCTGCCATTGTCGTTAAAGAATCTAGCGGAGCTCTAATAATTCAACGCCAATTTAGCTATAATGATTACCAAAAAAGCCTTTCATAACGCAAATCATATACAAAAAAACCATCATGCGGCAATATTAAGAAGGAGATAACCCCAAAATGAAGAAAAATGTTCTTATTATTGGTGCCGGAGGTGTTGCACAAGTTGTTACGCATAAATGCGCACAAAACAACGATGTTCTCGGTGAAATTCATATCGCTTCACGAACACTTAAAAAATGTGAAACAATTGTTAAATCCATTAAAGACAAAAAAGCGATGAAAGTAGAAGGCATTCTTAAAAGCCATCCACTCAATGCAATGAATGTTGCAGAAACTGTACAACTCATTCAAAAAACCAAATGCGAAATTGTTATCAATGTTGGCTCCTCTTTTCTTAATATGTCTGTTCTCTCAGCTTGTATCGAAACTAAATGTGCTTATATCGATACCGCAATTCATGAAGACGCTTTGAAAATTTGTGAAACACCTCCCTGGTATGGCAATTATGAATGGCCGCGACGTCAAGAATGTAGAAATGCTGGCATAACAGCCATTTTAGGTGCAGGCTTTGATCCTGGTGTTGTTAATGCTTATGCAGCGTTAGCGCGTGATGATTATTTCGACAAAATCACCGATATTGATATTATTGATATTAATGCCGGAAACCATGGGCGTTGGTTTGCTACAAATTTTGATCCGGAAATTAACTTTCGCGAATTTACAGGACAGGTATGGTCATGGCAAAATAAAAAATGGACTTCTAATCAAATGTTTGAAGTCAGCCGTGAATGGGATCTCCCCGTTGTTGGAAAACAAAAAACCTATATGACGGGGCATGATGAGATTCATTCATTATCTAAAAATCTTGATGTTCCAAATATTCGATTCTGGATGGGATTTAGTGAACGTTACATAACCGTTTTTACCGTTTTGAAAAATCTTGGACTCTTATCAGAACAACCAATTAAAACAGCAGAGGGTCAAGAAGTCGTCCCTTTAAAAGTCGTAAAAGCCGTCTTGCCGAATCCAGCTTCTTTAGCGCCAGACTATACAGGAAAAACCTGCATTGGAGATCTTATTAAAGGCGAAAAAGGTGGAAAACCAAGAGAAGTTTTTATTTATAATATAACTGATCACAAACAAGCCTTCAATGAAACCGGTGCACAAGGTATTTCCTATACAGCTGGTGTACCAGCAGCTGCTGCTGCTCTTCTTATTGCCACTGGCGATTGGGATGTTAAAACCATGGTAAACATAGAAGAATTACCACCGCATCCCTTCCTCAAATATCTCGATTATATGGGACTTTCTACCTGCATAAGAGAGCAACAAGAAGAGAGAAAATTACAGTTTTAAATTTATTTTTATATAAGAAGAAAGATACAGAAAACCGCTCCTAAAAAAGAGCGGTTTTTTAAAAATATACAATGTATCAATCCACCAAAAATAAAAGGCACCTTTTACGCTTCTTCAAAAAGCATCATAAAACTCCCTAAAAAAGTTTGTCCAGATTCTATGTTTTATTCTTCTAAGTCGGAAGACGATTAAAACAGAGACCAAGAACCTCATAAAAAAGAGGTTTTTTATCAAATCGTTAGAATAAACATCTGAATAGCATTTTTTGTGAAGATATTCATTCATGACGCAGTATTTTCTTAGTCGAGTGGAAGGAAAGAATAGAGATACAGTCCTGCTTTCCCATCTCTTCACGCCTCTGTAGCCTTCAACAGCAATAACTTATGTATTTTCAAAACACTCAACAAGCTGAGAGGCTTGGTAATATCACTCGAATTCCCTGGAGTGAGAAGGAAATATAAAAATTAACTCAAGGCACCCATTACAGCATGACGCTTCATTGTTAAATCTTGGCTTTTTTACCAACGTTTCCTTCTCATGTTGACCTTATCTATAAGCCTGCAACATAATTATACAGATAGGAATGAACCTGGATAAAGGAGACATTGATTCTCACGAATTGATAGTCCTTGACAAGCTCTTCCAAAATTGGATGCCACCCCCCCTTTTTTCTGATACAAGAATCATAGCGTTTATCAGTTAGTTCTAGGGACTTGTTTAAAGAATAAGGAGAAGAAGCTCTTGCCATTTAAAATAAAATGAACAGCTTGAAAAAACAACGGGTAAGGTTTTCAGTCCTCACGTGTATCCCAGAAACTTATTCTCCATAAATTTTAAATCCTTTGGCAACACCTGGATTAATGTAAGAGCTCTTCCTGGTAACATACCTGTTCTTAACAAACGGAACGTTACCAGTTTTATTCTCAAATCTTAACGAAGATGCCCATAACCTAAATATGAAGCGGTTTAGCAAATGTCGCCAAAGCTGCTTCTCGCACTGCTTCTGATAAAGTAGGGTGCGCATGGCAACAACGCCCTAGATCTTCTGATGAACCACCAAATTCCATCAAAACTGCAATTTCATGGATCATTTCACTAGCACCAAACCCAAGAATGTGTCCGCCCAAAACCCGATCTGTCTTTTTATCAGCAAGGATTTTAACAAACCCATCACTTTTTTGCATCGCGCGTGCACGACCATTGGCTGTGAAAAGAAACTTTCCAACATTATAATCAATTCCAGCAGCTTTCAGTTCTTCTTCTGTCTTGCCTACACTAGCAATTTCTGGCTGTGTATAAACAACACTAGGAATGACATCAAAATTAACATGTCCTTTTTGACCTGCCAAAATTTCTGCCACAGCAACGCCTTCTTCCTCTGCCTTATGCGCTAACATTGGTCCTTTAACGACATCACCGATCGCATAAATTCCTGGAATATTTGTCTGCCAATTTGCATCGATTGCAATAAAGCCACGTTCATCCAACTGAACACCAGCCTCTACTAAGCCAAGCCCCTCCGTATACGGGAAGCGCCCAGTAGCAATGAGCACAACATCAGCCTCTAAAGTTTCTGATGCACCACCTTTGATGGTTTCAAAGGTTACCTGAGCGGTTGAACCAGATTGCATAATATCTGTTACCTTTGTACCAGTCTTATATTCAATTCCCTGTTTTTCCATTAATTTCTGAAATTGCCGTGAAACTTCACCATCCATTGATCCTAAAACTTTATTAAGATATTCAATAATGGTAACCTTAGAACCTAAGCGGCTCCAAACTGAACCAAGCTCTGAACCAATGACACCAGCGCCAACCACAATCATACGCATTGGTACTTTTTCAAGCGCAAGGGCTCCTGTAGAAGACACAATAATCTTTTCATCAATTTTAACATTCACACCTGGAATGCCCGAACTCTCTGAACCAGTAGCAATAACAATATTTTTTGTCGCGATCGTTTGTTTGTTACCATCTCTTGCAACAACTTCAATCTGACCTGCGCTTAAAATTTTAGCTGTACCAAAAAAAGTGTCAATTTTATTCTTTTTCATCAAAAAAGAAATGCCACTTGTATTTGCTGTTACAACAGCTTTCTTATGCGCCATCATTTGCTCAAGATTAAGCTTAGGTTTTGAAATAGAAATACCAAGCTTTTCAAAACCATGTTGCGTTTCGGCAAACACTTCTGAAGTGTGCAATAACGCTTTAGAAGGAATACAGCCAACATTAAGACACGTACCGCCTAATGTCATGCGCTTTTCAATAATCGCTGTTTTAAAGCCCAATTGCGCTGCTTTGATTGCCGCTACATAACCACCTGGACCTGCCCCGATTACAACCACATCATAAGACATCCGTTTTCCCTTTCATCCTGAAAACTGTACTTTTACAAATCAAGAACAAGGCGTTCCGGATCTTCTAAACTTTCCTTAACACGCACAAGGAAAGTCACAGCCTCTTGTCCATCTACAATACGGTGATCGTAAGAAAGCGCCAGATACATCATGGGGCAAATTATAATTTGCCCCCCAACAACCATTGCTCGTTCTTTAATCGCATGCATTCCCAAGATACCAGACTGTGGTGCATTCAAAATCGGTGTCGACATTAACGACCCATAAACACCGCCATTGGTAATCGTAAAAGTTCCACCTTGCATATCAGAAACCGCTAATTTTCCATCACGAGCGAGACGACCTAGACGGCTAATCTCTTTTTCAATCTCGGCAAGTGACATCTGATCTGCATCACGAACCACTGGAACGACAAGTCCTTTATCTGTTCCAACAGCAATGCCAGCGTTGACATAGTTTTTGTAAACAATATCTGTTCCATCAATTTCCGCATTAACAGTAGGAAATTCTTTTAATGCATGGCAAACAGCTTTGGTAAAAAATCCCATAAAGCCAAGTTTAACACCATGTTTCTTTTCAAAAAGATCCTTATAACGCTTGCGCAAATCCATTACCGCAGACATATCAACTTCATTAAATGTAGTTAACATTGCCGCTGTATTTTGTGCATCTTTAAGGCGGCGAGCAATTGTTTGACGCAATTTTGTCATACGAACCCGCTCCTCACGCATTTCCTGAATAGGCGCAGCCGAAGAGCTGGATGCGGTAAGAGTGGCAACAGAGGTAGATGCTTTTGTTCCTTGTGCTAAGGCACCAAGAACATCTTCCTTGAGAATTTGTCCACGTTTTCCAGAACCTGAAATATCGCTTTTTGCAATATTATTTTCAGCCATCAATTTCGCTGCCGAAGGGGCAGGAGGCATTGTACCGCTTGGCGTTGCACTGCTCGAAGGAGACTGCTCCAATTCAGATGGTGCTTCTGGAATAAATGTAGCAGAAGGTGAAAATGATTGGGAAATACCAGCTGCTCCAGATTCAACAAATCCTAAAACAGCATTCACTTCAACTATATCACCTTCCTTTGCAATGATCTCAGTTAATTTTCCCATAACAGGTGAAGGAACCTCAACGGTTACCTTATCAGTTTCTAATTCAACCAAGGGTTCATCTACAGCTACAGCTTCGCCAAGCTTTTTAAACCACTTACCAATTGTCGCTTCGGTAACTGATTCACCCAAAGTAGGAACACGGATTCCAGTAGTCATAATATTTTTCCATACATCAGAGTAATTAAATTTAAGAACTTAACGCATCTTCAAGAAATGCGGAAAGTTGTTCAAGATGTTTCACCATCAACCCAGTGGCCGGTGATGCACTCGCAGGACGCCCAACATAACGAGCACGTGAATATTGGGCATTAATATGCGTCAAAACCCATTCCAAATAAGGTTCAATAAACGACCATGCCCCCATGTTTTTTGGCTCTTCTTGGCACCAAACAATCTCTGCCTGTAAGAAGCGAGACAATACATCCACCAAAGCTTTCGCAGGAAAAGGATAAAGTTGCTCAATACGCAACAAATAAACATCATTAATTCCCCTCTTTTCACGCTCTTCATAAAGGTCGTAATAAACCTTACCCGTACAAAGAACAATGCGGCGAATTTTGTTGTCTTTTTGCAATTTAACTACAGAGTTTTTAAGAAGTTCCGCACCATCAAGCAATAAACGATGAAAACGTGTCTCTGGTCCCATTTCATTGAGGAAAGAAACAGCCCGTTTATGACGTAAAAGCGACTTCGGTGTCATCAAAATTAAAGGTTTACGAAAATCACGTTTAATCTGTCGACGCAAAATATGAAAATAATTTGCAGGCGTTGTACAATTCGCAACCTGCATATTGTCTTCCGCACAAAGTTGAAGGAAACGTTCCAAACGTGCCGAAGAATGCTCCGGTCCTTGCCCTTCAAAACCATGAGGTAATAAACACACAAGACCAGACATACGGAGCCACTTACGCTCTGCAGAAGAAATAAATTGGTCAAAAATAACCTGTGCACCATTAGAGAAATCACCAAACTGCGCTTCCCAAAGTGTTAATCCGTGCGGTTCAGCAAGAGAATATCCATATTCAAAACCAAGGACAGCTTCTTCAGAAAGCATAGAATTGACAACTTCATAAATTCCCTGTCCCTTTTGCAAATTATTCAAAGGGATATAACGTGCCTCATTTTCTTGATCATAAAGAACTGAATGACGTTGCGAAAAGGTTCCACGTTCAACATCCTCACCGGAAAGACGAACTGATGCTCCCTCTAAGCAAAGCGAACCAAAAGCTAAAGCTTCAGCCGTTGCCCAATCAACGCCTTCACCGGTTTCAAAAACCTTAGCACGATTACTTAAAAAACGCTGAATAGTTTTATGAACATGAAAATTGGGAGGAATCTCGACAAGTTTCTGACCAATTTCCTTTAAAGTCTTCAATGCCACACCAGTCGTTCCAAAGTATTGCTCTTCAGTATTACTGGAAGCTTTAAGCCCCGTCCAACTCCCATCAAGCCAATCAGCTTTACTGGGTTTATAAGAGGTACTCGCTTCAAACTCAGCCTCAAGCTTATCACGCCACAGCTTTTTTTGCTGCTCAATCTCTTCTAAAGAAATCACGCCTTCTTTTACCAACTGGTCACCATAAAGCTGAAGAGTCGTTTTGTGATTACGGATCGCCTTATACATAAGCGGTTGTGTAAAAGAAGGTTCATCGCCTTCATTATGTCCATAACGGCGATAACAAAACATATCAATCACCACCGGTTTATGAAAAATTTGACGAAATTCCGTTGCTATTTTTGCAATAAAAACAACAGCTTCAGGATCATCACCATTCACATGAAAAATGGGCGCATCGATCATTTTTGCCACATCCGATGGATAAGGTGAAGAGCGCGAAAAACGGGGATCGGTTGTAAATCCAATTTGATTATTGACAATAACATGAATAGAGCCGGCAACCCGGTAACCTTTTAAACCTGAAAGACCAAAAGTTTCTTGAATCACACCTTGACCTGCAAAAGCAGCATCACCATGAATGAGCAGAGGTAAAACTTTTGCGCGCTCGCTCAATGAAATAACCTCAGTACGCGCGGTGCCAACAAGCTGATCTTGTTTAGCACGTGTTTTTCCAATAACAACCGGATTAACAATCTCAAGGTGAGATGGATTAGCTAACAACGATAAATGAAGTTTTTTTCCATCAAACTCAAGATCAGCTGAAGTTCCTAAGTGATATTTTACATCACCGGATCCCTCTACATCATCAGGCTTATAAGACCCTCCTTTGAATTCATGAAAAATAGCCTGATGTGGCTTAGCGAGAACTTGTGAAAGGACATTTAAACGACCACGATGAGCCATTCCTAAAACAACTTCCTGCACACCCAAAGTACTCCCATACTTAATAATTTGTTCAAGAGCAGGAATCAGTGCTTCACCACCATCAATGCCAAACCGCTTTGTTCCTTTATATTTTATATCTAAAAACTGTTCAAACCCTTCCGCCTCAATCAGCTTGTTAAGGATAGCTTTCTTTTCTTTCGGTGTGAAAGAAATTCGATTATCTGGTCCTTCAATACGTTCTTGAAGCCATGCTTTTTGAGCAGGATCAGAAATATGCATATACTCCACACCAATTGTTGAACAATAAGTGCGATTAAGAATTTCAAGCATCTGCGGAATAGTTGCATATTCCAACCCTAAAACATTATCAATAAAAATGGAACGCTCATAATCAGCAGAGGTAAAACCGTAAGCTTCTGGAGAGAGTTCTTTGTAATCTTCCAGCTTTTCTGCCAATTGAAGAGGATCGAGCCGTGCATGAAGATGCCCACGTGCTCGAAAAGCATGAATCATCATGAGGGCATGAACAGAATCACGTGTTGCTTGGATAATATCTTGTTTACTAGAAGTCTTTCCCTTTTGTGTAACACCAGTGGCTATTTTTTCCTTTAATTTACCGCTAAGATGTTTTTCAAGAGCAAACCAATCACCATCGAGAGCAGAAACCAACTCTCCACTTTCCTTTAACGGCCAGTGTTCACGTCGCCATGTCGCGCCTTGAGCATTTTTGAGAACATCTTCTTTGTTATCTTGCAGAGTTTCAAAAAAAGCACGCCACTGTGAATCTACACTAGAGGGATTTTTTTCATATTCGGCATAAAGTTGATCTATATAATTGGCATTTCCACCATAAAGAAATGACGTTTGTGCAAAAAGACTGTTTATTTCGTCTTGCCTTGCCATATACTTCTCCGGAACATTTATTCCGTCTCCTTATATATCCTCTCGACCTTTAAGTGCTTAAAAAGCAAATGCAGATCGGAAAATTCAAAAAAGTTCCACTTTTTATATCCAATGTTCCACCTGGATAAGGATATATCCTTATCCAGATAAAATTTTCTCTTATCCTCTCAAAAGCACCATCAAGGTTTTACCTATCTGTGATGGTGAAGGAGAGACGTGAATGCCTGCCGATTCCATTGCAGCGATTTTATCTTCGGCCCCACCTTTACCACCAGAAATAACGGCACCAGCATGACCCATTGTACGTCCCGGAGGAGCTGTACGACCAGCAATAAAACCGACTATAGGCTTTTTACGACCTTTTTTTGCTTCATCTTTAAGAAACTGTGCCGCTTCTTCTTCAGCAGAGCCACCAATTTCACCGATCATGACAATAGATTCGGTTTCATCATCAGCCAAAAACAGTTCTAACACATCAATAAATTCAGTACCCTTAACAGGATCGCCACCAATACCGATAGCGGTTGTCTGCCCCAAGCCCTCCTGACTGGTTTGAAACACGGCTTCATAAGTTAAGGTTCCTGACCGTGAAACAACCCCAACAGATCCTTTTCTAAAAATAGAACCAGGCATAATACCGATTTTACACGCATGTGGCGTGAGAATACCAGGACAGTTCGGACCAATTAAGCGCGATTTTGATTGCTCTAATTTAACCTTAACCTTAACCATATCCATAACCGGTATACCTTCTGTAATACAGACAATTAAACCGATTTCCGCTTCAATGGCTTCTATTATGGCATCTGCGGCCCCTGAAGGAGGAACATAAATAACGGAAGCATCAGCTCCTGTCCTTTCTTTCCCTTCCGCAACACTGGCAAAAATAGGAAGAGATTCGCCTCTTGATCCTTCCCATACTTCACCTCCTTTTTTGGGATGGACGCCTCCAACCATTTTTGTACCATAATAAGCCAGTGCCTGTTCTGTGTGAAAAGTCCCTGTTTTCCCTGTAAGTCCTTGAACCAGAACTTTTGTATTCTGATGAATAAGAATAGACATGGCTTAAGCTCCTCTCACTGCTGCAATGATTTTCTGAGCAGCATCGTCTAAATCACTAGCAGAAACAACATTCAAACCACTGTCACTTATAATCGCTTTACCCTGTTCAATGTTCGTACCTTCAAGGCGAACAACCAAAGGAACCTTTAAACCAACTTCTCTCACAGCAGCAACAACACCTTCAGCAATGACATCGCAACGCATAATACCACCAAAAATATTGACCAAAATGCCTTTAACATTTGGATCAGCAGTAATAATCTTAAAAGCAGCTGTTACTTTCTCTTTTGAAGCACCGCCACCAACATCAAGAAAATTCGCAGGCTCAGCTCCATAGAGCTTGATAATATCCATTGTTGCCATCGCGAGACCTGCACCATTTACCATGCAACCAATTGTACCCTCAAGAGCAACATAAGCAAGATCATGCTTTGATGCTTCAATCTCTTTTGGGTCTTCTTCTGAAAGATCACGCAATTCTAAAATGTCTGGATGACGGAACAAAGCATTATTGTCAAAAGAAACTTTCGCATCAAGAACACGCAAATGACCATCTTTCATCACAATAAGTGGATTAATTTCAAGGAGACTCATATCTTTTTCACAAAACGCCTTATAGAGAATTGGAAAAAGTTTTTCACCATCTTTCCTTCCGTTATCGTGCAATTCCAATGCATCACAAAGCCTTTTACAATCAGCAGAAGTAACTCCTTGAACAGGATCAACAGGCAGAGTTAATATTTTCTCTGGTGTCTCCTCAGCAACTGTTTCAATATCCATTCCCCCTTCCATCGAAACAACGAAAGCCACTCGACCAACCGCACGATCAACCAAAAGTGAAAGATAAAGCTCCCGTTCGATATCAGCACCATCCTCAATATAAAGACGATTGACCTGCTTACCCTCTGGACCAGTTTGTTTAGTTACCAAAGTTTTACCAAGCATTTCTTTTACATTTGCAACAACTTCTTCAACCGATTTTGCAAGCCGAACACCACCCTTTGAATCAAGATCAAGTTCTTTAAACTTTCCTTTACCACGACCACCAGCGTGAATCTGACTTTTAACTACATAAAGTGGCCCAGGCAATTTTTTTGCCCATTTTTCAGCTTGCTCTACAGAATAAACAGCGACACCATTTGCAATTGGTGCTCCATACTCATGAAGCAGACGTTTAGCCTGATACTCATGGATATTCATTCACTTGTCCTTTTCTTTTACGGATCACTTAATTGATCCTCAAATCGTCATAACATTTTAAATATTCTGTTTTCATGAACAGAATCTCGTTTAATCTATTTGAGACAAGGTGCAATAGCGATACAAGCTTCACAAAGTTTTTTTACCGCATTTACTGATTGCTCAAAAGCACTTCTTTCCTTTTTATCAAGATCGATTTCAATGACCCGCTCAACGCCGCCCGCACCAAGGACAACAGGAACACCAACATATGTGTCTTTGACACCATATTCACCTGAAAGATAGGCTGCAACAGGAACAACACGCTTAATATCCTTCAAATAAGCTTCAGCCATAGAAATAGCAGAGGCTGCAGGTGCATAAAAAGCAGAACCAGTTTTTAACAAACCGACAATTTCCGCACCACCATTACGGACACGTTGGATAATTTGATCAATCTTTTCTTGTGTCGTCCAGCCCATTTTCACAAGATCGGGCAAAGAAATACCACCAACTGTTGAATAACGCACCAAAGGCACCATTGAATCGCCGTGTCCTCCTAAAACAAACGCTGTCACGTCTTTAACAGAGACCTTAAATTCCTTAGATAAGAAATAACGAAAACGTGCCGAATCAAGAACACCAGCCATACCAACTACTTTTTGTTTGGGAAGACCTGAAAATTTTTGCAATGCCCATACCATTGCATCAAGAGGGTTCGTAATACAAATAACGAATGCTGAAGATGCGTATTTTTTAATCCCAACACCAACTTGTTCCATCACTTTCAAATTAATGCCCAGAAGATCATCACGGCTCATACCAGGTTTTCGTGCAACGCCTGCCGTTACAATCACAACATCAGCACCTTCAATTGCCTCATAAACATTAGCACCTGTTAAACTCACATCAAAACCATCAACTGGTGAAGATTCGGCAATATCAAGAGCCTTACCTTGTGGCATGCCTTCTTCAATATCAAATAAGACAACATCACCAAGTTCTTTAAGCCCTATCATATGTGCTAACGTACCCCCAATCATACCCGAACCAATGAGAGCTATTTTCTTTCGTGCCATTTTACTTTTTTCCTAACGTTAGATAATTCAGCATACAATCACCGACGCTGGTATACTGATCGTTGACTTTAGTCATGTTTTTAACACTTTCATCAAAAGGAGAAAGATAGAAATTCACCAAATTTTTCTCTTTATAGAAGCAAAAATCCTCCACAGAAAGACTATTAGAAAACAACCATGATATACCGATAAAGTGAATTTTAAAAAAATACAACAGAATTATTATACTTCTTTAAATTCAAAAAGTTATTGTTTTTACAGTTTACGTGAAGGTAAATCAAAAATTAACTTTTCCCTTTCAAAAGAAAACGTTCTGCCCAAATTTTCAAATAATCCTGGCTTTGCATCTCAAAAAGACGTGATCGTGTTCTTTGAAACTCAAATGTTTCTGTCGTCTGTGCACGTCCTTTATACAAATCATCAAATCCTGCTGCCGCTGACATAAACAATCTTATGTGGCGTTCATAGAGAATATCAATAAATAAAATAAATCGTTTTGCTTCATTGCGACACGTGTCATCCATTACCGGTACATTATCGACAAAAATTGTATGGTAACACGCCCCTAACGCTAAATACTCCGCTGCTGCCAAAGGCTTTGCAAACAAATCTTGATAATCAAAGCGTGCGCAACCCACACCAGAGCGCGAAATATGAAAAAGACGCCCTCTTATGGAGAATTCATCAGACGTTTCCTTGTGTCCTTGCAGCACCAGCATCCACGCTTGATCCATGCGTCGATTTGCTTCGCACCCCAGCGGTGTTATATACACCTGCTGTATATTTGATTTTTTGAGACGATAATCTGTGTTTGCATCAAGATTGACAACACGGACACGTGTTTTCAAAACTTCTATAAAAGGCAAAAAGAGTTCTCGATTTAAACCGTTATAATAAAGATTATCGGGAGCAACATTTGAAGTTGCAACAAAGAAAACCCCTTGATCAAATAAAGCAGAAACAAGGCGCCCTAATACCATGGCATCAGCAATATCTGTTACGCTAAATTCATCAAAACAAAGCACCTGCGCTTCTTGTGCAAAATCTTCAGCAACTGCTAAAATAGGACTCTTTTGTCCGGCTTTTACCGCTTTTAATGTTTGACGATAAATATTAATGCGCTCATGCACATCGGCCATAAAATCATTAAAATGGGTTCGCTTTTTGCGACCTTCCGGCAAACAAGAAAAGAACAAATCCATCAGCATGGTTTTGCCTCGTCCTACTTCACCATAAATATATAACCCCTGAAAGAGACCATCAAAACTGCCCTGTTTTACAACAGAAGTTTGTTTTTTTCTTTTAAAAAACTGCCAGAAGACCCAAGGCCGAAAAACGTTTTGTTCCGCAATATTTTGTAATAAATGATCAAAATGCTCTGTTAAAGCCAATTGAGCTGGATCCCTACTGATTTTTCCTTTGGATACCAGTTCCTCATAGCACGTTGAAACTAAAACCATCTAAAAAACCTTTTTTCAAACCATTTTCAATGAAATTCAAGATTTCTTAAAGATCTGTTCATATATCTCTTCTTTTTTCGTTAACGACTAAAGATGATCTAACGGCTTAAAACAACGGAGCGATTATCAAGTGTACGTCCCTCAAAACGATCGACATTAAAAGCATAAAGGGCAACAACAATACGCCCTGTATTATCATAGAAATACAATTTTTTTCCTTGAACAGCCCATGAATTCACTCGAGAAACGATTCCCGAACAATTTAAAGGACCAGCACGGTATCCTTGACCAAATTTTGTTTGTGGTGTTGCAATCCGGCAAAATTTACCATCCACAGAAAGATTCCAAACCCCAGCAATGCTTGCAGGAACTAAATCGAGAACACCACCTGGCAATTCAAGATTAGCCATTTGTTCATCACTACGAGAATCTCCTTTCTCATATACTGTAGTATTGGCTACCTGAGATGATGTAGACGGATCAGACATTTTTTCAGGTACTAATATTCGCTGAACAGGATAAAAAACTTCTAATGAATTGCCTCCATCATTATTCTTAAATCGCAATGTTGAACAACCAGTTAAGAGTGTTATAAGTGATACTACAATGAAAAATGAAATTTTTGAAAATGTCATATTTATACTCTTTTCCCTGAAAATACATTAAGCCCATTTGAAGGAATGGGTGAACATCTTTATATGGCATTTTATAAAGATAAATCAATAAATTAAAAAGAACAGAATGAAAATTGCTAATTTTGAATGATTATAATTTTTTACCATCCGTTTTCTATACATTAAACACTGGAAATTCATAAGATTTTCAGTCATATATTATTTATTATTATAACGATAAATAGAGAAATTTCATGAAAACGCCATTTAGAAAGATGGATGGTCTTGGAAACCAAATCATTGTTGCTGATATGCGTGAAAGCACACATGCTCTTACACCCCAAGCAATCCTTGCATTAGCAGCAGATCCCCAAACACATTTTGATCAAATCATGACTATCCACTCATCCACACAAAAAGAAGCTGACTTCCGCATTGAAATATGGAATGCTGATGGTTCAATGGCTAAAGCGTGTGGTAATGGTACCCGTTGTGTAATCGCCTGGCTCACTGACCACAATCTTGGTGAAAGCTTTCGACTGGAAACACCTGCTGGAATTATTGAAGGTAAACGCCAAACCGATAACCTCATCTCTGTTGACATGGGATGCCCAAATTTCAACGCAAAAGAGATGCCTGTTTCACGTGAAATAGCTGATACCAATTATGTAAAAATTACTGCTGGTCCTTTAAAGGATGCTTGCCTTGTATCCATTGGAAATCTCCACGCTATTTTTTTTGTTGAGGATAATATTCAACAAATTCCCTTAGAAAAATATGGACCAAAACTTGAACATGATCCCCTTTTTCCAGAACGATGCAATATTTCCATTGCTTCTGTAACATCACATAAAAGCCTAAATTTACGGACATGGGAGCGAGGAGCTGGATTAACACAAGCGTGCGGTAGTGCTGCCTGTGCTAGTGCCGTGGCGGCTTACCGGCGTGGACTTACACAGCGCCATATCGATGTAAATTTGCCAGGGGGGACACTTAACATCTTTTATAGAGAAGATAACCATATTGTTATGACAGGTCCAACCAAGTATGAATTTGGTGGTTTTTTAAACCCTTTAACAGGGACCTACAAGAAGGATCACTTTTGATGACGATAGAAATTGTAACATTTGGTTGTCGACTCAATAGCTACGAATCAGAAATCATACGCAAAGAAAGTGCTTCTTCCGGACTAGATCAGCTTAAAAATGATGCTATTATCTTTAACACTTGCGCTGTAACTGCTGAAGCCGTGCGAAAAGTGAAGCAAGCTATCCGCAAAGCGAAACGTGAAAATCCCCATGCCCGCATTATTGTCACAGGGTGTGCCGCACAAACAGAAGCAAAAAATTTTGCCCTGATGACAGAGGTAGATCTCGTTTTAGGGAATGAAGAAAAACTCTATGCCCATTCCTATTGTAAACTTCCTGATTTTGGCATCAACCATGATGAGAAATTACGTGTCAATGATATCATGGAAGTACAAAAAATCGCTCCACATATGGTGAGTGCAATAGAAGAGCGCACACGAGCCTTTGTACAGGTGCAAAATGGATGTGATCATCGTTGTACGTTTTGCATTATTCCTTATGGTCGTGGGCCATCACGCTCAGTTCCCATGGGTGCTGTTATTGAACAAATTAAACAATTGACGAATAATGGCATTCAAGAAGTGATCCTAACAGGTGTTGATCTCACAAGCTATGGCCATGATCTGCCTGGAAAAACAACTCTGGGAAAATTAATTTCAACTATTCTGCATCATGTTTCTGATTTGCCTCGACTACGCCTTTCATCCATTGATTCCATTGAAGCAGACCAAGAACTCATTAATCTTCTAGCCTATGAAAAAAGAATAATGCCTTACTTGCATCTATCTCTGCAAGCGGGTGATAATATGATACTAAAGCGGATGAAACGGCGACATCTGCGCGAACACGCAATCCAATTTTGCCAAGATTTGCGTGCCAAACGCCCTACAATGGTTTACGGTGCTGACTTAATTGCTGGCTTTCCCACGGAAACAGAAGAAATGTTTCAAAATAGTCTTGCTTTAGTCAATGAATGTAATTTAATACATCTTCATGTTTTTCCGTTTAGTCCAAGAGAAGGAACACCTGCCGCACGCATGCCACAAATCAATCGTAAGATAGTTAAAATGCGCGCGGAAAGATTGCGTAAAGCAGGGGAAGAAGCTTACCAGAAGCACCTCGTTCATTTACAAAACAGTCAACAAAAAATTCTCGTTGAAAAAAATGAAATAGGGCGAACAGAAGATTATACTCTTGCACAAATTAAAGGTGTCAAAGCTGGAACAATTGTTCAAGCTCTTATCATCGGCCACGACGGCAATAAATTAATTGCTGCCCCCTAAAAACTGAATGCAGCCTGAGTGAGAAAGTTTTCATGACAAAATCTTTTATCAAAAAAATACTTCCTTTCAACAAGTTTAAAGAACAGGAAATAGACCAAATCCCCGCACTTTGTGAAATTAATATGATAAAAGAAAGTGAAAACACGAAGAACAATCAGTCCTCTTTAGACGTCGAAAAAGCAGAAAATCAAAGTACAACACCTACAAAGCACAATGAAAAAACTCTCCCCTTTGAAGCATATTCTGGCAAAGTAATTGTCACAGATACAATCCATGAAAAAAGAAATGAAGAGTTGTTTCCTATGTCTTCTGTTGAACAGAAAAAGACAGCATGGTTTAGGCGTCTCCAAAAAGGGTTAGCTCTTTCCTCTCAACGCTTAAGCGAATCTATTGGTGAACTCTTTGTTAAAGAAAAACTTGATAAGGATACGCTGCAAAAACTGGAAGACATTCTTATTCAAGCTGATCTTGGTGTGGAAACAGCTGCACATATCACCGACACCATAGCATCCAGTCGTTACGAAAAGAGTCTATCTCCAGATAACATTCACACCATCATGGCGAATGAAATTGAAAAAATATTAGAACCTGTTGCAATTCCACTAGAACTTGATCTCAATCATAAACCTCATGTTATTTTGCTGGTAGGTGTAAATGGTACAGGAAAAACAACGACTATTGGAAAACTTGCAGCGAAGCTAACCAAAGGGGGATTAAAAGTTATGCTTGCCGCCTGTGATATGTTTCGCGCTGCCGCCATTGAGCAACTGCATATTTGGAGTGAACGCATAGGAGCTCCTGTTGTTTCAACAAAATTAGGTGCAGATGCTGCTAGCTTAGCGTTTGATGCCTATGAAAAAGCAAAAAAAGCAAATAGTGATGTATTGATTATTGATACAGCCGGGCGTTTACAAAATAAAACAGAACTGATGGATGAATTAGCAAAAATTATTCGTGTTTTAGGCAAACATAACCCCCACGCACCTCATACAATACTTCAAACACTTGACGCAACTACCGGGCAGAATGCGCTCAATCAAGTAGAGATTTTCCGCGATATCGCCGGTGTTAATGGTCTAGTCATGACAAAACTCGATGGTACTGCACGGGGAGGAATTCTTGTTGCCATCGCCGCAAAATATAAATTACCCGTTTATTTTATTGGTATCGGAGAGGATATTGAGGATCTTCAGCCTTTTTCTGCCTCTGACTTTGCCAAAACGATTGCAGGAAGACACTCATGAATCAGCATTTTTCTGAACCTAATTTATCTAATAATCTCGATTCGAAAAATATTGACGGTTATCAAAAACCGTCTCTTTCACCAATATTTAAATTTTTCTTGGAAATGGGTCCATTGGTCATCTTTTTTCTTGCCAATTATAAGGGTGAATGGCTCATAAACAATATTGGATTTTTTAAAAGCTTTAATAAACCTATTTTTCCGGCAACAGCTTTTTTCATGGTAGCAATTCTTTTTACTCTGAGCTTATCGTGGTTCCTTATACGAAAAATTCCTATAATGCCTCTTATTTCAGGGATATTTGTTTTGGTCTTTGGATTTTTAACCCTTTTGCTTCACAACGATATTTTTATCAAGATGAAACCGACAATCATTAATAGCTTATTCGCTCTTATTCTCTTTAGTGGTATGTTTTTTAAGAAACCACTTTTGCGTTATATTTTTGATTCTACTTTTAAACTTGATGATTTGGGGTGGCAAAAACTTACTTATCGTTGGGCATTTTTTTTCATTTTTCTTGCTGTTTTGAATGAAGTCATTTGGCGCAATTTTAGCGATAATTTTTGGACTAGCTTTAAAGTGTTTGGTATCATACCTATAACAATTTTCTTCATGTTTACACAGATGCCCGTTATACTTAAACATTCAAAGGATCTTTTGAAAGAAGAGGAAAAATTCGATTCTTAAATATTTTGCATTTATCGATACAAATTATTTTGTAGATTTATCATTGCACACTGTTCACGGAGGGAATAAGTGTTAATTGAGCAATTTATCTGTCGAGAAGATAATTTTGGTGTACTCATTCATGATGAAAGAAGCGGCTACACAGCTGCAATTGACGCACCTGAAAGCAAAGCTATTTGTAGCGCTCTAAAACGCCGTAATTGGACGCTTCAGACTATTTTTGTGACTCATCATCATCATGACCATGTAGAAGCGCTAGCAGAGTTAAAGCAAATTTATAAGTCTGTAGTTATTGGACCAGAAGCAGAAAAGGAAAAGATTGGTCATCTTGATCAAACACTTCAACCTGATGAAAGTTTATTTTTTGGCACACACACACTTTTAGCGCTCTCAACACCTGGTCATACGCTAGGATCATTATCCTACTATTTTCCCCAGGAAAATTTACTTTTTTCTGGAGATACGCTTTTCTCACTCGGCTGTGGACGTCTTTTCGAAGGAACACCAGCACAAATGCTAAACTCTTTTAAAAAGCTTCGTCAGCTTCCCGATGAAACACTCCTTTATTGTGGCCATGAATATACTAAAACCAACGCTCTTTTTGCATTGACACTTGATTCACACAATCAAAAACTTCATCAAAGGGTAGAAGATGTTTTTTTGTTGCGCGCAAAAAACGCCATGACTTTACCGGTAACCTTAGGGCAAGAAAAAGCGACAAATCCTTTTCTTCGCTGGGATAATAGAACTTTGCGAAAGAACCTTGCAATGGAAAAAGAAACAGATGAAGAAGTCTTTGCTGAAATTCGGAAAAGAAAAGATAATTTTAAACCCTGTTTAAATTGACATTGCATTTGCTTTTCCTTTTGTGGCATACGCTTAAGTAACAATGGCTAAAGGAATAGATAATCTTTTTTATATCAGCTGGTCATTGCGAATTATCCCTTAACAGAAGATTTTCCTTTAAAGTTAGAAAAATTGAAAAAGAATCTAAGAAATTACCCGCGAAACAGGAAATACATAATACCAAAAATGAGAACTTATTGAAGGACATATCGCTTGTGTTTTTAGAAAATAAAAACTCATGTGTGTTTTAAGAGAAAATAGTCTCACATCAAAAGATTTTTTTACCGGTCTCTTAGCACTTAAAACAACATTAATAGTACTTATAAACGAAAATATGCTTTCTGATCAAAAAAAATACTGTATCTTTAAAAAATCTCGAATTTGATAAAAAATATACGTACAGAATAATCAACGTCTTTAAAAAAGAGAACTCCTTTTTTAAACCATTTATCAATTTTGCAAACGCCGGCAAATATAATCCAATTGTTCCAATGAAGAGTAGTGTATTTTTAAATCACCACCTTTTTTGCCATGCCGAATGATCACTTTCATCCCAATAACATCTGCAAGTAGTTTTTCTAAAGATTTTATTTCTGCATCTTTCTCCACAGAAGTTCGTTTTTTGACTTTTGTATTTGCTTGTTCATATGCAAGTATTTCTGTTTGACGTACAGAAAGTCCTTCACAAATAATCTTCTCAGCTAAATCCTGTGGATTATTAGCAGTTACAAGACAGCGTGCATGGCCAGCGGAGAGTTGCCCATCGGTTAAAAATTGTTGTACTTTTGGTGGAAGTTTTAGCAAACGAAGTGTATTTGCAACATGGCTTCGACTTTTTCCAATCACTTGTGCCAAATCTGCTTGCGTATAACCATGCTCACTCAGCAAAGCTTCATAAGCCATTCCTTCTTCGATAGGATTAAGATCGGAACGCTGAATATTTTCAATAATTGCCAATTCCAGTGCTGTTTTATCATCTACATCACGAATAATGACTGGCAATTGATTTAAATTTGCGCGCTGTGCAGCACGCCACCGCCGCTCTCCAGCAATTAATTCAAACCGATGAGGATGATCACGTGAAGGTCTTACAACAACAGGTTGAACAACACCATGCTGGCGAATTGATTGTGCCAAATTATCAAGTTCTGAATCGGTAAAATGGCGCCGTGGATTATTCGGATTGCACGAAATAGATTCAAGTGGCACAAATTGCTCAGAAACAGAAGAAACCGTACTAAATTCTGGCAATTTATCAGCACTCGATGAATGCGCAAGATTGTTGTTTAAACTGATATCTCCAATCAATGCTGCTAACCCACGCCCTAGTCTTTTTTTTGATTGATCATCATTCATAATTTTGCTCTTTGAATTTATTTAACAAAAATTGTTTTTCTTACATTTCTAAGCAGCAGCTTGTGCTTGTTTTTCACGTTGAATCACTTCAGATGCCAAACGCAAATAGGCTTGGCTACCAGCGCATTTGAGATCATAAAGCAAAACTGGTTTACCGAAAGAGGGAGCTTCAGACACACGTACATTTCGTGGAATAACGGTACGATAAACTTTATCTCCTATAAAAGAGCGTACATCTTCGACGACCTGATTAGAAAGATTATTACGTCCATCATACATGGTGAGGACAATACCTTGAATTTTTAAAGACGGATTAAGAACAGATTGCACTTGTTTTACTGTTTCAAGTAATTGGCTTAAACCTTCAAGGGCTAAAAATTCACATTGCATAGGCACCAACACAGAATCTGCAGTCCCCATAGCATTGAGTGTGAGAAGATTAAGAGAAGGCGGACAATCAATCAAAATATAATTGAATTTTTTAGCCATTTTTGGATCATCATAGAAGGCTTTACGCAACCTTTGAATACGATCTTGTGATGAAGCAATTTCCATTTCTACACCTAAAAGATCAAGCGTGGAAGGCACAATAGAGAGATTAGGCACAGCTGTTTTTAAAGCTGCTTTTGTAACTGAAACTCCTGAAATCAAAACATCATAAGACGATAAAGGACGGCTATTACGATTAAATCCTAGTCCTGTACTGGCATTACCTTGTGGATCTATATCCATAATGAGAACATTTTCACCAATGGCTGCTAAAGCTGTTGCAAGATTAATTGCTGTGGTTGTTTTGCCGACCCCACCTTTTTGGTTTGCAATAGCGATAATCCGTGTTTCGCTCATTTTGCCTTACCCTCTACATGATCGAACATGAGAAATTTCTAAAATGACAGAATTTTTATCAATTTTACTCTTATGTTTTAACAGATCAAACTGCCAATTGGCAGAGGCATTCTTTATTTCTATAGCGTAATCCCGACCTTTTTGCAAAAGAGCTATTGTTTTTTGTGTTAACAAAGGAAAAATAAGCTGTAAAAGCTCGTCTAAGCAAGCTAACCCTCGTGCTGTTATAACGTCTGGTTTTTTTATTTTTTGATATACATCCTCGATTCTACAGTGATGAACTGTCGCTGGAAGATTAAGTTGAGAAATAACTGTTCTTAAAAAAGCTATTTTTTTTCCATTGCTTTCAACGAGATCAATATGCCCTGCTTTTTTTGTTTTTAGAAAAATAGCAATAACAATTGCAGGAAATCCTCCTCCAGATCCAAGGTCACACCAGTGCAAAAAGTTACTATGTAAAGGATAAATTTGCGCTGAATCCAAAATGTGACGTATCCATAGAACGGGTATTGTTGCAGCAGATATTAAATTAATATGTGCATTCCATTGAAGTATTAAAGATTCAAATTGTATTAAATCGTTCATTGTTTCATGTGAAACAAAAGGAACGATATTTAAGAGCGCTTGATATTTTTGTTCTGTAGAAACATTCATTAAGCTGATTCAGCCTTTTCACGTCGTTGGCGTTGAATATAAGTGATAATAAGCGATAATGCTGCTGGTGTCATACCATCAATTTTTTGTGCATCAGCAATTGAACGCGGCGATATTTTTTGAATTTTCGTTTTTAGCTCATTTGAAAGACCCGAAATTGTCTGAAAATCAAGAGAAGAAGGAATTTCTAAACGCTCGTCACGTTGAAGAGCAGAAATATCCTGTGCTTGTTTTTCCAAATAAACTGCATATTGTGCTTCAATTTCTAAAGATTCAACCGTTTTAGGATCCATTGATTGTAACTGTTGCCAAAAATGTGAAAGACGTTCTATACTCATGTGAGGATAAGCAAGAAGATCATAAGCTGAACGTCGAATCCCATCGTGATTCACTTGCAATCCATGAGCAGATGCCTGATTAGGCGTTAGAAAAAGTTTTTGACATATTGATCGTGCTTGATCAAGACGTTGCTGTTTTTGTTGATAAAAGTCCCAACGTTTTTGACTCACAATACCCCATTGCTGTGCCAAAGGTGTTAAACGAGCATCAGCATTATCAGATCTCAAAGACAAACGAAATTCAGCACGTGATGTAAACATTCTATAAGGTTCACTAACTCCACGTGAAACCAAATCATCGACCATCACGCCAATATAAGCTGTAGAACGACTTATAATGATCTCGTTTAATCCCCCCACTTTACGTGCAGCATTTAACCCAGCTAGAAGACCCTGTGCTGCAGCTTCTTCATATCCTGTTGTACCATTAATTTGGCCTGCTAAAAACAATCCTGGTAAAGAGCGTAACTCTAAAGTTTTTGTCAATTGTTGTGGATTAACAAAATCATACTCAATAGCATAACCAGGTTGTAAAATTTTAACACTTTCTAACCCTTCAATTGTCCTTAATAAAGCAACTTGTACATCCTCAGGAAGAGAGGTAGAAAGACCATTTGGATAAATAGTATCATCATTTAACCCTTCTGGTTCCAGAAAAATCTGATGCCCATCACGTTCTCCAAATTTAACAATTTTATCTTCGACTGAAGGGCAATAACGTGGTCCTAATCCCTCAATCATTCCAGAATATAAAGCAGAGCGGTGAATATTTTCACGGATAATCTGATGTGTTTGTGTATTTGTACGTGTTATGGCACATTCAATTTGAGGTTGTTCAATTTTTTCTGTTAAAAGAGAAAAAGGCACTGGATCTTCATCAGCCTTCTGCTTAGAAAGACACTTCCAATTAATTGTTTTTTTACTAAGACGGGCAGGGGTTCCTGTTTTTAACCGTCCAAGATTTATATCATATTTTTTTAAACGTTCAGCAAGCTGTACACTTGAATGTTCACCCATACGTCCAGCAGCCCATGTTTTATCACCAATATGAATCAAGCCATTTAAAAATGTCCCTGTTGTCAAAACAACAGCACCAGAAAAAAGTTCTCCTTGTTTTTTTAAAACAACACCTGAAACACAATTATCTTTAACAATCAGATCGACAGCTTCATCTTCAATAAGAATAAGATTATCTTGTTCTTGTAAAAATTTTTGAATTGCTTTTTTGTACAATTTTCTGTCTGCTTGCGTGCGCGGTCCTCTTACTGCTGGTCCCTTGCGCCTATTAAGAAGTCTAAATTGAATTCCAGCAATGTCCGCTGCTCGCCCCATGAGACCATCCAAAGCATCTATTTCACGAACCAGATGTCCTTTTCCAAGTCCGCCAATAGCGGGATTACACGACATTGTTCCTAGTGCTGAGATTTTATGTGTAACAAGCGCTGTACGTGCTCCAGAGCGTGCTGAAGCTGAAGCAGCTTCACAGCCAGCATGACCACCTCCAATAATAACAACATCATATAATTGCATTTGATCCATTCCACAGAAAATCGCTCTCAAGTTTTACGTGAAACAAAGTATTTAAAATACATAATATTCCTAATCTGTCTATGAAATAATCGATGTTTCACGTGAATCATTACTTACCAATGCAAAATTCTGAAAAAATAATATCAAGCAGATCTTCAACATCTATATCTCCGGTAATTTTTCCGAGAAAAACACTCGCACAGCGAAGATGTTCTGCACGTAAACTGAGATCAAGAGAACGGTAATTGATAGAAGCTTCAATCTCCCTAATAGCCTCTTTTAACAACTGAAGTTGTCTCTTACGTGCTGGAAAAAGGTTTCCAATTTCAGAAACACGACGCAAACAAAACGATTCAAGTTCCTTGATAAAATAATCAAAATTTAGACCCGTTAATGCCGAAAATTGTATAGTCCAAATCTTTTTATTCTCTTCTTCATAAAGATCAAGCTTATTGCCTACATGCCATATTTCAGCTGATGTTTCTGGTAAATTAACCTCTTTAGGGTTTCCCATATCATAAACTAAAATAACCAAATCAGCATCTGCAATGTGCTGTTTTGCGATTTCTATTCCCAACTGTTCAATTTTGTTTTCTGTTTCTCTAAGACCAGCAGTATCCATTAAAAAAACCGGTAAACCACCCAAAACAAGTCTTATCTCCAAAGCATCACGCGTTGTTCCTGCTTCTTCCATTACAATAGCAACAGACTTTCCAGCCAAACGATTCATAATGCTTGATTTTCCAGAATTTGGAGCACCTGCAATGACAATTTTTAACCCATCACGTAAGATATTTGCACGTTCTCCTTGGGTAATATGGTCTCGAATAGAAATACAAAGTTCTTCAACATCTTCCCAAACTTTATCAGATATCAAGTCGGAAACATCAGCTTCATCAGAAAAATCAAGTTCTGCTTCAATAAAAGCTCGTGCCTTTATAAGTCTGTTACGCCAATCGCGATAAAGCGTTGTTAAACGCCCACTTGTACCCATAACTGCTAAACGTCGTTGACTTTCCGTTTCTGCCTCTATCAAATCAGCAAGACTTTCTGCTTGGATGAGATCTAATTTTCCTTCCATAAATGCACGACGCGAAAATTCACCTGCCTCCGCACTACGGCATCCATCAAATGTGGATAATTCATCAAGAAAACGATTAACAACTGCCTTGCTTCCATGCAAATGAAATTCTGCACAATCTTCTCCCGTAAAACTATGAGGAGCAGGAAAAAAAACAGTTAAAGCAGAATCTAAAAAGCTACCATCACGTGCTGTAAGATTTCCATAATGCATGAATCGTGCTTTAGGTAGATGACCACAAAGTGCTTTAACAATATTGATAACATGAGGACCAGAAAGCCGAATGACCGCAACCCCTGAAGGTAACAACCCACTCGAAACAGCAAAGATTGTATCCACAGGATCTATCCTAACAAAAAAAACTTAATCTTTCTACGTATTCATTGAATCAAAGAATTCGCTATTATTTTTTGTTTGTTTTAACTTATCAATCAGAAACTCAATTGCATCTGTTACATTCATAGGTGCTAAAATACGACGAAGAACAAAAATTTTGTGTAAATCTTGTCGCGCTACTAAAAGCTCTTCCTTGCGTGTTCCAGACTTCAAAATATCCATAGCGGGAAAAATGCGCTTATCAGCTACTTTACGATCGAGAACAATTTCTGAATTACCTGTTCCTTTAAATTCTTCAAAAATCACCTCATCCATACGGCTACCCGTATCAATTAAAGCCGTTGCAATAATAGTTAAAGATCCACCTTCTTCAATATTCCGTGCTGCCCCAAAAAAACGTTTTGGACGCTGTAGAGCATTTGCATCCACACCACCTGTCAAAACCTTACCTGATGAAGGAACAACCGTATTATATGCACGCCCAAGACGTGTAATAGAATCAAGAAGAATAACGACATCACGTCCATACTCGACTAAACGCTTGGCTTTTTCAATAACCATCTCAGCTACTTGTACATGACGCATTGCTGGTTCATCAAAAGTAGAAGAAACAACTTCCCCTTTTACAGAACGCTGCATATCAGTAACTTCTTCTGGCCGTTCATCAATTAAAAGGACAATAAGATAACATTCAGGATGATTCGTAGTAATAGAATGAGCAATATTTTGTAATAAAACGGTTTTTCCTGTCCTAGGAGGTGCTACAATTAATCCTCGCTGCCCTTTTCCCAATGGAGATATCAAGTCAATTACCCGTGATGACATATCTTTTTCTGTAGGATCTTGTATTTCCATTTGGAAACGTTCATTCGAGTAAAGGGGAATGAGATTATCAAAGTGAATTTTATAACGAATTTTTTCGGGATCTTCAAAATTGATTGTGTTAATTTTAAGAAGAGCAAAATAACGCTCTCCTTCTTTTGGACTACGTATAGGACCTTCAACAGTATCCCCTGTTTTTAAAGAAAAAGACTGAATTTGTGCAGGCGAAAGATAAATATCATCAGGTCCTGGAAGATAATTGGCATCAGCGGATCGCAAAAATCCGAACCCATCTTGTAAAACTTCAACGACTCCCTCTCCGATAATTTCTATATCTTGCGAAGCAAGTTTTTTCAAAATAGCAAACATTAATTCTTGTTTGCGCATGAGGGAAGCATTTTCAACTTCTAATGTTTCAGCAAAAGAAACAAGTTCAACTGGGTTTTTACTTTTAAGTTCTTGTAATTTCATTCCTTGCATGAAATATGCTCTTTAGTAGGTAGGGGAATTATTTCCGAAATCAATTTGTGGAAAATTTAAAGAATAAACCATTTTTGGTAAGGTGAGGATATTCTATACTTAACTTTCTTAAACTGCAAGTGTCCTTCATAAGATTTATCTTCGTATAAAATTTAATAATCATATAAAAAAATCGCTTCTACAAATTGAAATGATTTATAAAACATCAAAAAAATGTATTAGTAAATTTAATAAAGAAATATAACAACGCCTTATATCGTTAATAAATAAATATTCAAAAAGAATTTTATTTTTTCTGAAATTTTTTATTAATAATTTAAGGAACAAAGATTTTTCTTATTTAAACCTGTGTTTAATGGGGATTATTATTTATACTTCATTCATCCTCAATTTTATCCACAAAGAAAAAGAAAAAAAAATAAATTATACCTATATCTTAAGGGTATTATCCCCATTATTTTTTCGTGAGAGGACTTTATTTATTATAATTGTTCAATTTGTGTATAATAATGGAAAATTTTCTCTAAATTTTCATTTTATAAAAGACTATGAGGATATATACACATTTATTAACAAGGGATTAAAATTTTT